>JBKPQV010000790.1:0-20672 GCA_046734235.1 Acidobacteriota bacterium | reverse complement strand
GCGTTAACGCTCAAAACCAAGGGGCAAAAGGGGACGTGGGGTTGTGCCTTCGAAGAACCAGCTGGCGCCAACGCGTAAACGATGATGCCACGTTGGCAGTCTTGATGTGTACAACGCGAACCGCGCTTGTCGGGCAATTGCGCCACCGAAAGCTTTACCGCCTGTTAATACTGCGGCACGTTCAGTGCCAAGACTGATCGCTTCACCGAGTTCTTCAAAATGCTTTGAGCGAAGTTCTTTGCCGGCAAGGAGGGCTTTAACGTTTTGGCTTGCTAGTGAGGCTTGTTGAAAAGCAAGTTGGGCAGTTCCTGCCAATGTAGGTGAAGCATCCGGATAAACCGCGATGTCGCCCAGGGCAAATACGTTATCAGACTTGGAAAGCTGCAAAGTAGGACGGATAACAAGTAATCCTTTCGGAGTTTTTTCGGCATCGAGTTGATTGATCAAAGGTCGCATCTTGACGCCACCCGTCCATACCACCCCTGATGTCTTCAGTTCTTCACGCTTTCCATTGTGCTCAAATATCACACCGTCGCTTTTGACACTTATCACTCGCGTCAATGTATGTACTTCAACATGGGATTGTCGCAGCGCATCTTCGACAAATTCGCGAATCTGATCGCCCATGCCGGGCACCACACGATCACCCATCTCGATAACCAAAACCCTTGGCTCGCCATGAAGTGCGCGTCGCTTACAAGCATCAAGCAGAAGGTCCGCCATCTTGGTTGATAGTTCACATCCGCTAGCTCCTGCCCCAACCACCGCAAAAGTTAGCGCATTCCGGACGTCTTGCGGAGGCGTGTCTGGTGGCAGAGCGTCGAGAGCCGACACCATCAACTTTCGAAGTCGATCTGCATGCGCGATCTTGCGAAAAGGGATTGTATTTTCTTCAGCGCCTTCAACACCGACGTAGTTGGTGATGCCGCCAACCGCTAATACCAGGACATCGTAGTTCAGGGCATCGGGATGATTTTTTAAGGAAACGGATTGCGAAGTGAGATCTACTTTTTCAACTTCGTCCTTGAGAAAGTTCACGTTTTCCTCGAGGAGTTCACTGTATTTCGGGGCAATGTGCCATTCCTCAACCTCGCCGCTCAAGTATTCGTAAAGCATTGGGGTAAACAGAAAGTGATCTTCATCACTCACCAGAGTGACTTCTCCGGTTCCAGCCAAATCGAGTGCCGTGAAGAGACCACTAAACCCACCACCTAGAATCACTATTTTTGGTTGAGCCATCGCGTTTCCCTGTCATTTGCTTTGTCAGAGCCAGGAGGATAGTACCGACATTATTGGTCATTTTCCATTTGATATTTATTGGACACCTCGGAGCGTCTGAACAAATGGAAAATGGAAAATGAAAAATGGAAAATGACCAATAAATTCCTCATCCAACGAAACCCCGGAATGGCCCTCAACTGGACACTCCCTTACCTGCATGCTACATTGACCAAGTTTTTAACTTTAGCGGTTGCCGTCTTTAACGGTTTTACTGCGGTCGAGGAGGACCTTTTAAGCAAGTGGCGTTAGCAAAAGAAACGAAAGAGAAAATTGTGTCTGATTTCCGTACTCATGAGTCGGATACAGGCTCACCCCAAGTACAGGTCGCGCTATTAAGTCAAAGAATTGGCGAGTTGACTGAACACTTCAAAACCCACAAGAAAGACAATCATTCGCGACGTGGCCTGCTCAAAATGGTCCAACAGCGAAGAAGTTTGCTTGATTACTTGAAGCGCACGGATATTGAGCGCTACCACGAGGTAGTGAATCGTCTGGGCCTGCGCCGTTAGGATTTTAAGCGAGTTATCAAATACCGAGAGTTCTTCGGCTCTCAGAATTGTTAAAGCCCGCGTCTTTCGAAGAGCTTGTGGCAGTGCCGAACGTGACGGCGATTGACTGGAAACAAGCAGACGTGCAAGGCCTAGCTCCGAGCAAAAAGGCGGCATGAGTCACGGTTTTTGGCTCATGCCGCCTTCTCTTTTGCCCCAGCTTTTTAACCGCCCTCACGTTGGCGCGGTACAAACCATTCAAGATTTATCGAAAACGGCGAGGCGGATGAGACGCCCGCGACCTGAATTTTTCAGGTGTACGTTCTAAGGAGAAGAACCCAATGTCAGAAAAGAAATACCTCAAGGAATCAATCAAACTTGGCGACAAGGAGTTGACCGTTGAAACTGGTCGAGTCGCAAAGCAGGCCGACGGATCGGTCGTAATTCGCTACGGCGATACCATGCTTTTAGTAGCGGCGGTTGGTGCCCCTACCCCTCGCGAAGGAGTTGACTTTTTCCCTCTCACTGTCGAGTACAGAGAATCAAATTATGCTGCCGGAAGAATTCCCGGCAATTATTTCAGACGTGAAGGTCGCCCAAACGAAAAGGAAATCCTAACAAGTCGTTTAATTGATCGTCCCTGTCGCCCCTTATTTGCCGAAGGTTACAAGAATGAAACTCAGGTTATTGCCAGCGTTGTTTCAGCGGATCCTGACAATAACCCTGATGTAATTGCCATCACTGGGGCGTCTTGTGCCCTTTACCTTTCAGATATTCCGTTTCTTAACCCGATTGCCGGTGTGCGAATAGGTTTGATTGAGGGACGCTATATCGTAAACCCAACTTATGACGAAGTGCGTGAGTCTCGACTCAATCTGATCGTCGCAGGAACTGAAGAAGCAATCGTAATGGTTGAGGCAGGAGCCGACGAAGTTTCTGAAGAGATCATGGTCGAAGCTTTAATGTTGGCTCACAAAGAGATCAATCGACTCTGCCGGTGGCAAAAGGAGTTGTATAAAGCGCTCGACATCCAAAAACGTGAAGTTGTAGCTCCGTCATTCGACGAAGAGATGTTGCCTGAACTGACGGAAAAGTACACCGAGCCCTTACGCGCAGCGCTTGATACAAGCACTCAGGAAAAACGCGCAAGTTATGCGGCAGTCGATGCATTGAAAAAAGAGGCGGTCGAGTCGTATCCGGAAGATCAACCTGAACGCCGAACAATGGCCAAACAGATCTTTGATCATCTTAAAGAGACCGTCTTTCGCGACGACATTCTCAACAAACGACGACGTCCGGACGGCCGTCGATTCTCTGAAATTCGTCCAATCACTTGTGAAGTTGGCTGGCTCCCGCGAGTGCATGGTTCAGCGCTTTTCACGCGGGGCGAAACCCAGGCGTTGGTATCGACTACCTTGGGAACTAAAGAAGATGAACAGTTCATGGACGATCTCGAGAAGGGTGAGGTAAAGCGTCGATTCTTACTTCACTACAACTTCCCACAATACTCTGTCGGTGAAGTAGGTCGCTTTGGTTCTTCAAGCCGTCGAGAAATTGGCCATGGCGCATTAGCACGTAGAGCGCTGGAAACAGTGCTACCGGACGATTCAGATTTTCCCTATACCGTCCGAATAGTTTCCGACATTACTGAGTCGAATGGTTCATCGTCGATGGCGAGCGTTTGTGGTGGCACCTTATCCATGATGGATGCAGGAGTTCCTTTAAAGGCACCGGTTGCCGGTGTTGCGATGGGCCTGGTAATGGAAGGGAACAAGTATGCGATCCTTACCGACATCGCCGGGGCTGAGGATCATTATGGAGACATGGACTTCAAAGTGGCGGGCACAAAGAACGGAATTACTGCCCTTCAGATGGACATAAAGATTGCCGGCATCAACGCACAAATCATGTCAGAAGCGCTGGAGCAGGCTAAAAAGGGCCGTTTCTATATCCTCGGCGCCATGGAAAAGGCGATAGCTGAGCCACGCGAAACCATCTCTCAGTATGCTCCTCGAATCATTCAAATCAAGATCAACCCCGACAAGATTCGCGATGTGATTGGACCAGGCGGAAAGGTTATCCGCTCACTGGTTGAAGAGACCGGAGCGAAGATCGATGTGTCGGATGACGGCACCATTTCGATTGCTACTTCCAGTGGTGAGGCAGCTGATGCTGCGGTCAATCGCATACGCGGGCTTACTGCGGAAGCGGAAGTTGGCCAAACCTACCTGGGTACGGTTTCCAGAATTGTTGATTTTGGAGCGTTCGTCGAAATATTTCCTGGAACTGATGGTCTATTGCACATTTCTGAAATAGCAGACCGTCGTGTCAAGGATGTTCGCGACGAATTGAAAGAAGGCCAACAGATTCTTGTTAAATGCATCGGCCGCGAGGGAAACAAGATCAAGCTCTCTCGAAAAGCTGTTTTGAAAGACGAGAATCATAAAGCCGAAGCAGCTAGCGCCAGCGACGCTGAGTAACAGCGTTCAACGCAAGGAAAAAACTTCGAAGGAGGTTTGCATTACAGCAAACCTCCTTTTTTCATTTTTTGCAACCGATGGGCCATAAGCTTCGAAAGCTGGAAACCTCTCTGCATTCAACATCTTCTCCTATCACTAGCGAATCATGTGTCCAAGTAAACGGCTAACTGATCTCGCCAGAATTTTGAACAGTAAAACCTTTCCCACCGAGGGACGTCATTACGATGAGATTCCACACAATGAGGAATCGAGCTATTCGCTCCACAGCTGCGATACTCTGCATCCTGATACTGACAGGCGTTCCGGCGCAGGCTGGACCAGTTGTAATAAGTCAAGTCATTCAGGTGTTGGGTAATTCTCAGCACCCACCAGAGATTCGCTTACGAGGAGTGTTCCAGCACTCAACATCGCTAGTATCCGGCATCAAGGGATCAGTTCAACCATCTAGTATCAGACAATCGGTGAGTGATAGTTCGTTCGCGGTGGCGGATGCCTCAAAGGGAGCTTCAGTAACCAGTGATTCTGAAACGCTACTCTCCGGCATCTCACTCGTTTCGGATCCACAAACAACAGTTGACATCATCGACGCAGGTGACGTCGAAGGTACAGTTTGCGATTGCGGTGAGATAACCGTCCCCGGTGGCGGGTTTCCATGGTGGCCACTGCTTTTCCTGGCAGGCGTTCCTTTCATCTTTATTCATGGTTGCGATGATTGCGATACTCCGACGTCAACACCGACAATATCCCCTTCGCCTTTCGGAACCGTACCGACACCGACACCGACTCCTCCAGGAGTTCCCGAACCAGCGTCGTTACTTCTCTTCGGCACTGGCTTAGCGGCCTTTGGAGCGGGACTGCGACGGCGGTATGCGCGCGGCAAGTTGGACACTAGAGTGACGGAGGAGGAATAGGACCATGTCAAAATCCAATTTCCTCCAAAGCAAATATGTCAGATTAGCTTTCGTTGGTTTAGTGGCCCTGCTTTTTATCATGGCCCAACCGTCATCGATAGCAAACGCAAAACCAAAGAAAGCCAAGTACGGAACCATCAAAGTTCTTTCAACACCTGGTGGTCTTCCGATCAGCATTGATGGTAAGGCATACGGCGATACCAGCACTGAGTATCGAGCGATCGACCTCGAGCCAGGTCTGCATACGGTTGTTATTACTTTACCAAGTGGTCAGCACTGGACTCGCGAGATCGATCTTCCCGCTGGTCGTATCAAGTGCATTACTTTGAATTATCGTCCAGCGCCGCCACTACCAAAGTCACCCTGTCCATACCCGGTGAATGTCTCGGCTCCTTCAACGGTGAACGAAGGCGAAATCATTACCTACACGGCAGACGTTGCTTACAGTGGCACAGCTGGATTGTCATATACATGGACACTGAGTCCGGCGACTGCGCATGTCATTAGTGGTGCTGGAACTCCCACCATCACTGTTGACTCGACCGGTCTTGCTGGTCAACGAATTACGGCAACCCTGGTCGTGGACGATGGTTCGGGTGATGCGATGTGCCGTCAATCAGCACAGGCCTACACAAACATTCCACCACGTGAAGTGCGTGTGCTCACTGGCCGAGAGTTCGATACATGCTGCAGTTGTTCTTATGACGATCAAAAAGCTCGTCTCGACAATCTGGCAGTGGAATTGCAAAACGATCCAACCACCACGACTTACATATTTGCTTATGGTGGTCGTACAAGTCCGGTGGGACAGGCTGACAGACTGCTTACACGGGCTCGTGATTACCTGGTAGGTCAGCGAGGCATTGATAGTTCTCGCATGATCCTCGCTAACGGTGGGTTTAGAGAAGAAGATTGTGTTGAAGTTTGGATCGTTCCCCAGGGAGCAAAAGCTCCTCAGCCCTCGCCGACGGTGCAGCCTGGCGATGTTAGACCAGCGCCAGCGCCGAAGAGCAGGAGACGGGGCAACTAAACAAGTTTCGAACAAGGGGGGTTAAAATAAAGGAGACGAGACTTGGTCTTGTCTCCTTATTTTCTTTACCTATTCGACTGTTGATTCCTGACAAGTATTGACCCGCTTCATGCCTTGTGTTAACTCTCTATCAACCCATCCCCTTACAGAGTCCCCTTGGCGAAACAGATCACAGGAGGATTTCATGGCTGAAGAAGGTGATGGCGGAGGCAATGCCGGGGTGGTTGCGATTGTCGCAATCTTAGTACTGGCTATCTTGGTTGGTGCTTACATATTTAGACGCCAGATATTCGGTGGCGGAGGCACCCAAAAAATCGACGTCAACATTCAAACACCCAATAAATAACAACTCGCTTAAAGGTTGCCAAGGGGGCCGGCTCTGCTGGCTCTCTTCTTTTCTTTTCTGTGTTCGTCTTCTACTATGCGTCTCCGACCGTGGAGAAGGTACTTGTAAAGGATAATTAATTAAGAATCGTGACTGCGCCAAATATTGACACAATTGTTTCGCTGGCAAAGCGTCGAGGCTTTGTCTTTCCGTCTTCAGAAGTTTACGGCGGACTGGGTAGTGCCTGGGACTATGGCCCACTTGGTGTAGAACTCTGCAATAACGTGAAACAGTCGTGGTGGCGCTGGCTGGTTTATGAGCGCGACGACATTGAAGGTGTCGACTCATCGATCATCTTAAACCGGACAGTTTGGAAGTACTCAGGTCATGAAGGAACATTTCATGATCCACTTGTTGATTGTCGTGAATGCAAGAACCGGATGCGCGCCGACAAGCTCGAAGGTTATTTCCCACCGGAAGGCAAGGAAGTCGCCTTTGATGCAAATGCTCGGTTGCGCGCGGGACTTGTGAAGTGTTCTGAGTGTGGATCAACAAACCTTACCGACGAACGCTTCTTTAACCAGATGTTGCGCACAACGTTAGGAGCCGCTTCAGCAGAAGACGATCCGACGGCACTCGCATATTTGCGCCCGGAAACGGCTCAGGGAATTTTCATCAATTTCCTCAACATTCAAACGACGATGCGCAGAAAGATACCTTTTGGCATCGCTCAAGTCGGAAAATCATTCCGCAACGAAATCACGCCGGGAAACTTTATTCTGCGTACTCGTGAGTTTGAGCAAATGGAAATGGAGTATTTCGTCAGACCCGACGCGGAACATTTCAAGCTTGTCGATGAGTGGGTAGAGCAATACGTGGAATGGTTTGTTAGCCTGGGCATCGACCGGAACAACTTACATCTACATGAGGTGCCAGAGCAGGAGTTGGCCCACTATTCGAAGCGCACTGTCGACATCATGTACAGGTATTTTCCGGAGCGGGACGAAGAGGAACGCCAGTGGGAAGAGCTAATGGGCATTGCTTACCGGACTGACTTCGATCTGCGTTCGCATTCGAGTAAGCCGACCGATGAAGAAGGAAAAAGAATCAACCCGGATTCGACTGAAGACTTATCGTATTTCGACGAAGCAGACAAACAGAGGTTCTATCCGCACGTGATCGAACCAGCTGCCGGTGTAAACCGCACGGTTTTGGCGCTTTTGATGGATGCGTATTCGGAACGGACAAACGACAAAGGCGAGACACGAGTAATACTAAAACTAAGTCCACAAGTTGCCCCAATCAAGGCTGCAGTCTTACCGCTCGCCAAGAACAAGCCTGAGATTGTCGGCATGGCCAAGGCGATCAAACGTTCGCTGCAACCAGTTCTGCGAGCAGTTTACGATGACACTGGTGGCATCGGTAAGCTGTACGCGCGGCAAGACGAGATCGGAACGCCCTTTTGCATTACAGTCGACCACCAGTCGCTTGAAGACGAAGCCGTAACGGTTAGAGATCGCGACACCTGGGAGCAGGAACGAATTAAAGTTGTGGATCTCGCAGAGAATTTACAAAAGAGGCTAAAACCTTAATCTTAGTTTCGGATTCCGACTGCATGAATTCGGAATTTTCTCGAAACTCGAGACCTGAAACTCGAAACTGTGTAAGACATGCCGATAGTAAAGAAGCGAAACGAACAAACTGAGACGCGGTTATTGTTAGAGTCAAATGACCCCGTTGAGTTGCCGCCTGCCGAAATTGACGACAAGGCTGTGCTTGTTCAATTCGACAAATTCAAGCCATATATACCAGAGCTGTTGGAAGCTCTGCGCAGTGGCACTGTCGCAGAACCGGTCCCAGTCATGATTGACGGATCGACCTTCGCAATTCATGGCGCCACAAGAACATTTTGGGTAAAGCTCTGGCATGCTGCTGGTAGCGACTTAACAAAAATAGATCGGGCTCAAATTATTAGCTGCCTTCCATCCACTCGCGGCGTGCAAATCGTCGTGGACTCTCCTGAAGAATAATGTCGATTTTTTATCGACTGTCGTTACAAAAGCAATTTGAACCGTTTGCTAATTTGATTCTCAGGTTTCACTGAGATTGAAGCGGATGTTGGGAATTCCAGAAAAAGTAGATCAACTAGCTCGCGCAATAAGTAGCGCTGGAGGCCGCGCTCTGCTGGTTGGCGGTTGTGTGCGAGACTTGCAACTGGGTAGAGCAGTAAAAGACTGGGATCTTGAAGTTTATGGACTGGAGTCGTCAAAACTACGCGAGCTACTCGACACACTTGGACCGGTTAACGCGGTGGGCGAAGCATTTACCGTTTATAAGATTGGCCATGATATCGACGTTTCCATCCCACGTCGTGAACGAAAATCCGGCCGCGGTCATCGTGCATTTGTAATCGAAGGTGAACCGTCGATGAGTATCGAAGAAGCAACTCGACGACGCGACTTCACAATCAATGCGATGCTCCAGGATCCTCTCAGCAGCGAGTTGATCGATCCCTATTCAGGAATGGTCGATTTGAAGGAGGGAATGATTCGCGCAGTCTCAGAAGAGACTTTTGGAGAAGATAGTCTGCGCGTCTTGCGGGCGGCACAGTTTGCGTCGCGATTCAGATTTAAGATTACGCCAGAAACCATTTCTCTTTGTCAGTCAATCGACTTAACAGATTTACCGGCCGAAAGAATCTGGGGCTAGATCGAAAAGTTATTGCTTTTGTCTCCGGAACCGTCGATCGGTCTTTGTTGGCTGCGAGAGCTCGGGGTTGTGTCGCAACTGTTCCCCGAGATTCAGACTTTGATCGGTGTACCGCAGGATCCCGTATGGCATCCGGAAGGTGATGTCTTCGTGCACACACAGTTAGTAGTCGATCGAGCACGAGAACTGATTGATGACCTCGATTATTCCAGGCAGGTAACGGTGATGCTGGCAGCACTGGCACACGATTTTGGCAAGCCACCAACCACCAGGTTTCTTGAAGGACACTGGCGGTCGCGAGGACATGAAGAGGCTGGGGTTGGACCAACCACGACGTTTCTTGATCGACTGAACATCCACACTATTGAGGGCTACGATGTTCGTTCGCAAGTGATCGCCCTGGTGCGTGAACATTTGAAACCCGGCGAGTTTTACAAGAAACGCGACGAGGTTGGGGAAGGGGCGTTCAGACGACTGGCCCGAAGGTGTGAACCTGACTTGTTGTATCGCGTAGCTCGGGCCGATTCGTTGGGTCGCAATGCAGAGTGGGTCCCGAGAGAAAAATGGTATGACGCGGAAGCCCAGGAGTGGTTCATTCAACGAGCTCGTGAGTTGGAGGTAGAAAAAGCTCCGCCCAGTCCCATTCTGCTAGGGCGACATCTCATTGAGATGGGAATTGAGCCTGGACCAAAGATGGGAGAGATTACACGAGCGGTTTACGAACTGCAGCTTGATGGAAGAGTGCGTACATTGGAGGAAGCTCAAGCGGAGGCGCTAAAGTTGATTAGTAGTTAAGCCGCTGGTTGTTGCTGGCTCACACAGTGAATAGTACCCATGCCCCAGACAAGTGGTTCGCAATTGATTGGAACTACGCGCCGTTCTTTGAATAGACCTTGAAGAGTTGAGACAGCACGTTGATCATTCTCGTGGCCGAAAACGGGAGCAAGTACGACGTTGTTGGCGATGTAAAAGTTGGCGTAGCTGGCTGGAAGCCGTTCGAGATTACGTGAGTCGGTGCTTTCACCCCCCACGATACCTGGCATTGGCAAAGTTACTATCCGGAACTCCTTCTCGTGCGCATCAGTCATTAACTTTAGCCGCTTCAAATTATCCTGTAGTAATTCGTAATTAGCGTCACTTGGATCCTCCTCGACGACTGTGACAATAGTATCAGCCGAAACAAAGCGGGCAATGTCGTCGATATGACCATCAGTGTCGTCACCGACTATTCCTTCAGCCAGCCACAAAACTTTCGTTACACCAAGATAGTCTCTGAGGTACCGTTCAATTGTTTTTCGATCCAAATTCGGATTCCGATTTGGATTAAGCAAGCACTGTTCTGTCGTGAGAACACAGCCTGCTCCATTTACCTCGATTGAGCCTCCCTCCATTACGACGCCCGGAACAAAACGGGTGGCGTGCAAGCGCCCTTCCAAAATCTTCGGAATCTGATCGTCCAACTTTAGGTCCTCATATTTATTTCCCCAGGCATTGAAGATCCAATCATTGAATCCAAGTGTACCGTCATTTTTGATCAGGAAGTTTGGGCCATAGTCCCGAATCCATGAGTCGACAGTTTCAACGTGATGAAAAACTATGTTTGAAACGCTTGCGAACTGGCAACGCTGGCGTACTTTCGCTTCTGTTTCGCGATCGTCGACCAGCAGGTTGACGGTTTCATGAGGGGAAAGCGCCTCAAGCATCAATAGGTAGATTTCTTCCACCTGGGGAACGCGATCGGGCCAGGTAACCGGATCCTTCGGCCAGGTTAACCAGGTCGCGGCGTGTGGATGCCATTCCGCTGGCATATGGAAGCCGAGTTGTGCAGGCGTGTTTCTGATCGCTGAAGTCATTGTGAGTTTAGGATTGAACTGGCCTGGGTCTGAGGTTTCTGACGATACCAACAAAGCTTATTAGTATCCAAAAGACTTCAATGAGAAACGCTGAAAGGTTGAAGTTTGCTAGCAGGGAAATCACGATCATTCCCGCGCCGAATGCATTTAGTGCTGAATACAGGAGGCCATTGTGGATTTTGTTGAGTTGAAGCATTAAGTAAGCAACCATCAACACAAGCACTCCGACATTGCCGACAAAATCGAGGAGACCGTAGTTCATAACTATTCACCGCCATATCTGAAACGCAAACCATCGTAAGCATCAATCCGGCGATCGCGTAGAAACGGCCAATTCTGTCGAGTGATATCGATCTGGTTGAGATCACATTCGACTACAAGTACCTCTTCTTTATCGGGAGAGGCTTTGGCAATGATGCGACCAAACGGATCGGCTACAAACGACTGGCCCCAAAAGGTAAGTTTGCCTTCGTGACCAACTCGATTAACCACGACAACGTAGATGCCGTTAGCAATTGCGTGCGCTCGTTGAATAGTTTCCCAGGCTGAGTGCTGAGCCAGATTCATTTCATGTTCCTCGTCAGGTAACCATCCGATCGCCGTTGGATAGAACAGAAACTGGGCCCCACTCAGTGCGGTTAGCCTGGCAGCTTCTGGAAACCACTGATCCCAGCAGACAAGCGTGCCGACTTTGCCATGGGCAGTGTCGTGCGTTTTGAAACCGAGATCTCCAGGTGTGAAATAAAACTTTTCGTAGTAGAGCGGATCGTCCGGTATATGCATCTTGCGATACTTGCCGGCAATTTTTCCCGATGAATCAATGATCGCAGCCGTATTGTGATAGACACCGGCGGCTCGCTTTTCAAATAACGAAGCAATGAGCACGACTTTCTTTTGACGCGCCACTTTGCTCAATACTTCAGTAGACGGACCTGGTATGGTCTCAGCCAATTTAAAGAGTTCGATGTCTTCAACCTGACAAAAGTATTGGGAGCGAAACAATTCCTGCAAGCAAACGATTTGAGCGCCACGCTTGGCTGCTTCATTAATCCCGGCGATAGCTTTCTTCAGGTTGGTTTCGGGCTTCTGTTCACAACTCATTTGCACCAGACCAACGGTGGTGGAGTTGCTGGAACCTTTCTTTTTCGGCATGCGCGGAAGTATAGCAAAGCGAAGTGCTTTGGACATTGCTACGGTGTCTGGGTAATATGAGCGGTCATTTTTACCAACCGATTCGAAAAGAGTAAGAAAATGATTGATTTTGAGTTAACAGACGACCATAAGGCCCTGGTTCAAACGGTTCGCGAATTTGCCCAGAAGGAAGTTGCGCCTTACATAAAAGAGTGGGACGAAAAGCAACATTTTGAGCGTTCAGTACTCGAGAAGATGGCTGCGCTGAATTTACTGGGAGTCTGCATCTCTGAAGAATATGGTGGTGCTGGTTTCGACTACATTGCGCTCGGTTTGGTTTGTGAAGAATTGGAAGCGGTTGACACTTTCATGCGTGTAGTGATGTCGGTCCATACTGGTCTCAATTCATTGACCTTGTACACGTGGGGAACGGAAGAGCAGAAACAAAAGTATCTCGTGCCGCAGGCAAAAGGGGAAAAGTTTGCTACCTACGGGCTAACTGAACCAGGTGCAGGTTCGGATGTTGTGGGAGCCAGATCAACTGCACGTCGCGAAGGCGATGAGTGGGTGTTGAACGGTGAAAAGATGTGGATCAGCTTGGCAGATGTAGCCGACAACTTCTTGTTCTTTTGTTGGACTGATGAAGAGAAGAAACGAAACCGTGACCACAGCGGGATGTCTTGCTTCATCGTTGAGCGCGGAATGAAAGGGTTTTCGTCAGGGACAATTCACGGGAAATTAGGAATTCGTGCAGGGAATACTGGTTACTTTTCCCTACAAGACGTTCGTGTTCCACATGCAAACATGGTTGGTGAAGAAGGCGAAGGATTCAAGATCGCGATGTTCGCTCTGGAGCAGGGGCGTTACACGGTTGCTTCGGGTGCAACCGGAGTAATTCGTGCATCCAGAGATGCAGCAGTTGCATATGCAAACACTCGCGAGACTTTTGGGACCAAGATCGCAAATCACCAATTGGTAAAACAAAAGATCGCTGAGATGGAAGCTGACTATCAGATGAGCCACTTATTATGGCTCCATGCCGGTTATCTGAAGAATGAGGGAAAGCCAAACGCAAAGGCCACTAGTTTGGCTAAGTGGCAAGCGACGATTCGAAGTGAGAGAGCAGCCTCTATGGCGATAGAGGTCCACGGCGCTAATGGATATTCAAATGACTATCCAGTTGAGCGCTACTTGCGAAATTGTAAGGCGGCGATCATCTACGAGGGAACACGTGACATCCACACCTTAATGCAAGCCGACTGGGCGCTTGGTCTTAAGCGGGAAAAGGCGGCGAGAAAAATCTTGCCGTCGTTCAAGAAGTAGATAGTGGGACCGTGAAGCTAATAAAGCGGCGCGCCGTAAGGTGCGCCGCTTTTGCGTTTAATAGTTTGTTGTACGGCAGATGCGCCAATTCTCTTTTCGTTCCAACTCGCGGGCGTTGTCTAATGAGTCTGACTCGGAGTAGTTGAGTTGCGAGTAATCGGCGGCCTTTTCGGTCCATACAATTCTCCAAAAGGCTTTTGTTGGTGGCGGGGAATGCATCCACATGATCGCGCGTTGGCCAATGAGCTTTCCGCGATCGTCGAAACACGGAGTGAACTCCTGGTACCCTTTCGACTCCTCGAGCATTTCATTAAACGTTTCGTTTGCGCCCGAAAGTGAAGGAAAAACCTCCTTCCTATTTGACCCGATGTTTTTTCCGGATGTTGAGTATGAAGTACTCGACCCATGGTGAACGATTTTTGGCGTCCTGTTCGCTAAAGTCGTTAACAAACTGACCGTACCTATTAGAAAGGCCACCAGGAATAAGGACATTAATTTGGAGCTAACCCATCGAGATCTTTGCGGGTAAGGATTAAGCATAAGTTGTATCCTTAATTAGGCACTTCTGATTCGGCTGCGAGGGCGCTTAGGACCGGTCAACGATACACCAATTTATTGTTTCTTGAACAGAAAGCCTCCCAGCCCACCAGAAGGCTAAGAGGCTTTCCGCTTCCCGGACGAGGAAGATAAGCGTCAAGGATTAGGATGCGAAAGAAACACATCCCAGGCCCAACGCCCAACCGAACCCTCTCTCGTATCCGTCACCTTCGCCTTATATCGAAACTCATTTCCGAATTGATCGACTCTCTTCGATTCTTTGAAGTCAAGATCGAATTCTTTCAAGTTCATCTCAGAGAGTGTGCGCAACTCTCCCGTATCAACGTTTCCGTTGTGGTTCTTGTCTTGCCATAATCGCAAGTCGCCGAAGACGAGGTCTCTTCGATTGATCACGCCATCGTTGTTCCCACCATTCGCGACTTTATCGAATTCTGCAAGTGCAAGAAATCCATTCTTATTCGGACCAGTAGGCTGCGGTGTAAAATCTCCGAACAATTCCGCACCGTTATCAATGTTTCCGTTTCCGTTACGGTCCAACACTAACCAGGCATCGTCGGAATTCGGAATTGTCCATCCCAGGCGATCACGCGTTCCGTTGCCATTTAAATCAAACTCAACTCCACTAGCGGGACCACTTAAAGCAATGCCATCTCCGTTGATATCAATCACGATCGGCGATCCGGCACAAGTGTCACATCCCAGGCATTTACACGAATCAAAATCATAGTCACCGCCATACATGTAGCATTTGCTGATGAGGGTGAGATTGCTACAGTTCGAACCGGAAAAGCAGCATAACCCCGATCCATTGGGGCTGCTGCCCGGAGGACAACTCCCATCGAAGCCAGGTGTAGTGCAGGTTCCGCCAGCGGTCGCCGGAATATTACAGTGCGTTGTCACTGCCTTGCCATCACGCCACAGGTTTCCACCAGTTACAGTGGCGTTTGCCGATCCAATACCAGCGCTGATTCCTATCTGGATATTGACTTGACAGCTCGTCCACATAATGCACGAGGAGACAGCGACACCTGCCGCGCTGGAACACGATATGTTTGTTCCCGCAGGTCCAAAAGTAGTTTCAGTTTTCTGGTCTTTTACCGCCTTGTGAAACCAGATATCAAACACAGTGTCGAGCACTCCGGTTTCAATTGGCGCAAAGTTAGTGACGAACACGTCGCACTTTTGACGGTTATTGAGTTGTGGAGTACACGATCCTTTGAACACGGCCGTACCCCCGTGACCACCCGATGCATGTTCTTGAAAATCGGTGCTAAGCCAAAACTCCTCGTCACCTGTCGCCAGCTGCCGTTCAAAGAGGTTTGCAACGTTGGTGGGCTGCGAAATTGTGGCTGAATCTGACAAAGAAGTAGGTAATAGGGCAAGTTCGTTTTCTGGTTTCGATTGATATGCAGGTCGACTTTCTTTCCAAACTGCGTTCATATCATCAATAATCGCATCCCAAAACTCTGGCGCTCCGGGTTCAGATGGCTGTCCAAGATTGTGGAACAGAACGATTGCCTTATATGTTCTTGTTCTCCCCTGGAGGGTTACGGTTGCCGAGTAAGAAGTGTAAGTTCCCACGTCAGTGTATTTCGTTGGTTCAAACTGCATTGCAGTTGAGATGGTCCAGTCTTGATCGAATCCTGACGCGTATTGACCCTTGCTCCACTCAGCCTCAAATGTCACTTGCTCAGGCCCTTTATTGACTGAGTGCGTAGCGCGGCTTAAAGACACGATATCCCCACTTGGTAGGGTTACTAAGTCGGCATAACGCTGGTTCAAGATTTCTAAAAGCGGCCCCGTGTGAAAGTCTTTCAAGTCAATCTGCAAGTCGAGTTGCTTGTTGATAGCCACTCCGTCAAAATCTTTCTTGCGAATTTGAACTGCCTTGTTGAAGTCAGTGAGTTTTTTGTAGGTATCCCTGATGAGTTTCTCATTGGGACGCGCGGTTGCCAGGCTGTGACCTGATGATATTCCTCCACGTGTTTTACCTGGTGTTTGTTGGCCCAGAATATTTCCTGTGAGGAGTAAGCAGACTACGAACTGGAAAAAGCAATAAGAGTATTTTTGTTTCATGAGGTCTCCTATTTTGATGAGGAAGCTTTCTGAGAGCTTCGTTGAAGTTCGCTTTCGATGATTTGTTGGAACTTATCGAATGAGGTAGCACCAACAAACACCTTTCCGTTGATGACAAAACTAGGTGTACTTTCAATTCCGAGTCGTCGGGCAGACTCAACATCCCTGGTAATTGCACTGTTCGACTCGTTTGACGCAAGACAAATTTGGAACCGTTCCAGGTTTAGTCCCAGGTCATTAGCAAGCTTACTTACAGAACTCGAAGTTACTTCTGTGGTTGCCAGGAGAGCGTCGTGGTATTGCCAGAAACGATCCTGCGCT
Organism: Acidobacteriota bacterium; assembly: GCA_046734235.1. Classification (GTDB taxonomy): domain Bacteria; phylum Acidobacteriota; class Blastocatellia; order Pyrinomonadales; family Pyrinomonadaceae; genus PSRF01. The sequence continues at coordinate 4,186 of JBKPQV010000790.1, read as the reverse complement.
CCTGCACAGTAAGCAGCCTTCGCAGCCAGTACTGAATTCTGATGTCCTTCTAAAGGCAGGTGCTTAAACACGAACCTGAGTTGCTTCTCATACGTCGCCAACACTTGCTTCAGTACTGGTTGAACAGACTTGCAGAAAGGGCATTCGAAATCTAAAAATTCCACAATAGTTACGTGCGCATCTTTTGGGCCTATGGTGGGCGATCCATCATCCAGATCACTTGACGGAGGTGGCAAGTTTAGAGTGAGGGAAGATGTACCCCGAAGTTTATCCAGGGCCGCTCGGTAATACTTCATTCGAATCTTATTCTCGAGATCGAGCCTAAGTCGCTCCTTGGCTTCATCAGGACTCATGGTCGCAAAATAAGAGGCGTTTTGCTGGTAGGCAGCTTCAACCTGTTCACGTGTGACCGTTATCGGACCATCCATTAACGTTCTTCTTAATTCTTCAACTGACACCTTTCGTTTTTGCGCCTCAGTCTCAAGCAGTAATTTGCTAATGAGATTGTCAAGTGCCACCTTCCGTAATGCATACAACTGTTGCTGAAGCGGCAATATTCGTGAAGCTACAGAATCGTCCAACTCTTTTTGGGTGATTGTCCTGCCGTTTACGACTGCCACGATGGAATCGGCGGCCTGACCGAATGTGCTCGATGGCATTGCCAGAAATGAGAGAAGAATGATCCAAGGGAAAGCCCGATCCAGTTGAAAGTATGTTGGACCAATTCTTAATCCGACGAATTGCTGTGAGGTAAGGAAAGCCAGCATGAGTGTCTCTTGCTCCTTTTTGTGAGTTGTGAGGGTTGATCAATTGTGCCTTGGTGGTTGCGAAGATTAGTTCAGAGGCGACCAGAGGTCAACAAAAGACTTTGGGCAAAAACGGCTAAATTGCTATCAAAGTGGCTGTCCATTATTTCGCGGTCGAGTTTTTTTGTCCTTCAGACCGCAAACCGCTCGGTATTCAGTCGGCGACATACCATGGGCCCTTTTGAAATCGCGCAAGAAATGGTTGTGCGACTTTAGCCCAACCTCAGCCATGATCTGCTTAACCGTCAAAAAAGTAGTACGCAACAACATCGCCGCGTGTCGCATGCGAATGCTTTTAAGATATTGTCCGGGGCGTACGCCCGTCTCCTGTTTGAAAAGGTGTCGAAAGCGCGAGCGTGAGAGATTTACCATTTCAGCCAAATCCGACAGCTGAGTCCCGACGGGATCACTGTTGATCTTAGCTAGAACTATTTCGATTCTTCGATCCATTGTGGGGAACTGGCAAGATAAGACAGTCAAAACCTGATAGGTGTTGATGAGTCTATTTTGTCTTGGGAGCGGCGCGAGATTACTCGCACAGTTTTCATTTGTCCACCAAAAAGTCCACCATAAAAGTCCGCCATTACACAAAACAAAAAGGGCGAGCTATTAAAGCTCGCCCGAACTCCTAAGCAAAATACTAGTTCTTACTTCTTCGCCTCAAAGATCCGATTAAACGGGGTCTCAGTTGCTCTGCGAAACTCCTTGAAACCACCTGCCAGGACTGTATTGCGAATTGCTTCTTCGGTCGCTACTGCTCCAAGCGCTGCACCGTTCTGCGCCAACGAGTTAGAAGTGCAGCAGAGCGTTGAAGCTCCCGAGAAGGTTCGACCGATGATATTGAAGTTTTCCTCGACCGTATTGCCTGCCATCGGCTCGACGATCAACGCACTTCCGTCAGGGGCAAGGGTTTCCGCAGCTCTCTTACAGGCGCCAATAGGGTCTGCCATATCATGCAAACAATCAAAGAAAGCGATTAGATCATATTGATTGTCTGGAAAACTCTGCGCATTTGTAACTTCGAAATTGATTCGATCACCTACGCCTGCTGAGTTTGCGTTTTCACGAGCGGCTTCGATAGACGCTTCATGATTGTCAAAGGCCCAAAACTTAGAATTCGGATAAGTTTGAGCCATGATGATCGTTGAAAGACCATGTCCACACCCAATATCTGCAACACGTGCTCCGGCCTTTAATTTTTCCTCGATTCCCGTCAGTGCAGGAATCCAGGAAGCCGTCAGATGTGCAGCATAGCCCGGTCTAAAGAACCTTGCAGTGCCAATGAACAAATCCGGATGATGCTCGCCCCAGAGCATTCCGCCGCCATTTTGAAAGTGATCAGAGATTCTTTCAACTGCCTGGGTCATTGCCTTAACGACGAAGAATCCTCCGCCAACGTAAAACGGACTCGTTTCGTCTGTTAGCGCTACGGCTTGTTCCGGGGCCAGACTGTATTTGCCAGATGCCTGATCGTAGTCTACGTAACCACCGGCAGCCTGGTTGATTAGCCACTCACGCACATATCTTTCATGGGTATTCGTTTTTTGTGCTAACTCTGAGGGAGTGAGTGGTCCGCCATCTGCTAGTGCTTTGTAAAGACCCAATTTTTGCCCAAGGTAGGCGAGCGACGAACCCAGCGACGCTCCAAAATCCCCGACAACCTTTCCTAGAAACTCATGCATTTTGTCTTCATTGATTTCCCTTGTTTGAACAGGAGTCGGCATTTATGAACCTCCGGGTAGCGTTTGATGAATAAACGGGGGATTAATGGAGACGTTCTTTACGCCGCATCGAAGGCTAAGTCAAGCAGAGAGAGCAGGTCGTAGTGGTCCCATTCCTGGGCGGGTTGGGATTACAACGTAGTAATCGACGATTCTCGACTAGCGAGCGCGCGATTAATCGTGTCTTCAACATCTTCGAGACGGAAAGGCTTGCTCAGGTAAGCGAAGGCACCGAGGGCAATGGACGACTGTCCTTCTTCCTCGCTGCAATTTCCGGAGATGCGATTACAGAAGTAAGTCAGCTTGAAATGACGGGCTACCTTTGTTCGACTTGGCTTCAAAAGTGAACCAGGAGATCTGGCTTCGGACGAGACATTGAGAAGCTACAATTTTGAATGTTGCTCTGTTAGTATGGCCGCGCATTTCTTCATAAACGTGCAAGGGGACATTCCTACTAAGTAGCTGAAAATTCCCGAATCAGGAGCTAAACCTTATGGGTCATGAGTTGAGGACAGAGCGCGAGCTATCTCTCGATTTCTTGCGGGTGTGTGAAGCGGCTGCTATTGCGGCTGCACGAACTATGGGACAGGGTGATCGTAAGTATTCGGATCATGTTGCCGTAGAGGCGATGCGCGAAGTGATGGACACGGTCCCCATGCGCGGACGTGTAGTTATCGGTGAGGGAGAAAGGGACGAAGCTCCAATGCTCTACATCGGTGAGGAAGTTGGCGGCGGCTTCGGCGTCGGTGAAGAGATTGGAGGGTCTTGTCCCGAAGTGGACATCGCTGTTGATCCACTTGAAGGAACAAACCTTTGCGCGCTTGGAGCCAATAACGCTATTGCGGTACTGGCGGCAGCCGAGCGAGGGGGATTACTCAATGCGCCTGATATCTACATGGACAAAATCGTCGTTGGTCCATCTTCTCGCGGTGTTGTTGATATCGACGCTCCTGTAAAAGACAATCTTAAAAACATTGCACGGCGACTTGGACGCGACATTGAAGATTTGACTGTTATCGTCCTGGATCGTTCACGACATAAGAAGTTGATTGCTGATGTGCGTGAGACTGGCGCGCGTATCCGATTGATTTCCGATGGCGATCTTTCTGCTGGAATCTCTTCAGCCGTTGCCGGAACAAATATTCATGCATTGATGGGAATTGGCGGCGCGCCTGAAGGTGTAATTACAGCTGCGGCGATGAAATGTCTGAATGGTGAGATCCAGGCGCGGCTTGTGTTTGATGCCGAGAAGCTTGGCGTTGACAAAGATAAAGTGCCATCACGCGAAGAAGTCCTCGGCAGGTTGGAGTCGATGGGAATTCGTGATCCCAACAAGATATACGACACAGACGACCTCGCTCCTGGCAAGAAGATCATTTTCGCTGCTACTGGTGTAACTGATGGAGCGTTATTAAAAGGTGTGCGGTTCTTCGGTGCGGGAAAGAGGACTCATTCCGTCGTGATGACGACGGAGTCGAGGCACATAAGATTTGTAGATACGCTTCATATCGAAGGTGGGCCGGACACAGTAATAAGGTTATGAGATGTGATCTTGGGTCTTGGGTCTTTGGTCTTGGGTCTTGAGGCTCTGGTTTTGGACTCAGGTTACACGTCCCAAGACCAAAGGCCCAAGACCAAAGACCCAAGACCAAAGACCAA
>JBKPQV010000789.1:0-10463 GCA_046734235.1 Acidobacteriota bacterium | reverse complement strand
ATTCGGAATGGCAAGTCTGTAAGACTGCCTTAACTTATCGGCGGATGATTACTCACAGACGTAACACAACAAGCGCTTGGAGCGGACTCGCCGGTGAGTAGCCTTTATTCGTAGTTGCCTGGGCGAGCCGCTCAAGCGCAGTCTTGATGCCTGAAGAGGTTATGGCAATGGTCGCGGCGCAACAAGTTAATCAGCGGCTGTGGAAACTTTTACAGTGAAATAACAGTGAAGAAACGGCTCTTTCACATACAACCAGAGACCTCATCTCGAACGAAGGAAGGAAATCGCTTCGCGGCGGATTACTTCGATTTCGAGAAGGGTCGATATCTTTCGGACTATGAGGAAGTGCTCGGTGAAGATGGACGAGTGGTATGTGAATGGCTCCGGCCATCCACGTGAAGCACCATACTTATTAGGAATTATGTGCGATGCTGTTTCGGCATTGCCTATTCGCGACTCCCGTCGCGTTCACCAATTCGTCTTTAATGTTCTTGACTTGGTCCAAGGCGCCGCCGGTGTTCCTCCAACGCAGCATACAGTTTCATGTTTCGATCAAGTGCCTTGTTTAGATTTAAAGGAACATCGGCTGATTTGTTTTTGAAGTTTTTCAAGTTTGTGCAAGAGGCCAATAACTATGAGGGCGTTGGGGTAAAGTCAACTTTAGGGCCGTCCACTAAGCGGTATTGGTGAACCGAATGGGGCTTCATACGATGAAAAATAGATGCTTAAATAGTTGTTTCATCGCTTCTGCTTAGATGAAGGGTGACGAAATCAAATTAGGCCACTACCGAAATTTGCGATCTTCCTACTCGCGTTTGTAGTCCGTTCTTGCTATGCGGCATTGGGTCTATGGTGGGCTGGTGATTCACCCGTATACCTGGCATTAGCCAAAAATGTCGCGTTTCGCCATTCGTTCAGCCTCACAACCGGTCTTCCGACAGCATCGCGTCCGCCCCTTTACCCTTTCCTGATTGCTGCTTTTTGGTGGACCGATAATCCGCCAATAACTGCCGTAATACTTGTGCAGATTATAGTCGGCGCCGTGACTGTAGTTCTTGTATATCTAATCGCGAAAGATCGCTTCTCTCACCCGGCGGCTTTAACAGCTGCAATAGCCGCCACTTTTGCACCTATGACTGTCTACTATACGGCGGTGATATTAACCGAGACTGTGTTCACCTTTCTGCTCGTTCTCGGAGTTTTCTGTTGGGGCCGTAAACATGCTGTGGTAGCCGGACTTGCATTTGGATTGGCCGCTTTGACCCGCCCTATTGTCATTCCATTTCTAGTTTGCTTGTCATTACTGACAGTGTTGCCTGCCTGGCGTAATAGCCGACGCCTATATTTGGTTATTTTTGTAAGTGCTATGGCAATCACGTCTGTATGGATCGTGCGTAACGCGATAGTGTTCAGAAAATTCATTCTGGTCCAATCAACTGGCTATGGGGTGAATCTCTTTGCAGGGACCATTGAAACTTCAATCTACGGCCATGACGTTTGGACTCAAATACAGAAGGAGTTTGGTTCTAACGAATACTATGAACAAGACGAAGTTAGCAGAGATCGTCAATATATGCTCCGAGCAATTGAGCGGATTGAAACTGATCCGGCGCAATATTTAAGAGTCCGCCTAAAGCAGTATCCTAATTTGTTTTTGGACAGTGGTGATTACCTGCTTGGTAGTAACAACATCACCTTTCAGGATGCCTTACAGCAGCGTCGCCCTTTAGTGGTCATAGTCAAGGTAAGTTTTATACTTGGCAATATTGCTATCTTCGTATTAACAATCTACGCCATTTTTCTCGAAAGGAGGCGTTTTGTCTCACTGAGTCATATCCTTCTCTTTCCGATATTCCTCTGCTGCATACATTTGCCAATGTGGATTGAACGTCGTTATGGTTTAGCGATGATGCCACTAGTGCTAATACTTGCTGTTCGGGGAATCGAAGGTCTCTGGCCATTAGTCACAAAGAAGCTCCCAGTACGGTACATACCTTAGCTTATGTGATAGATTGCTGACACTTCGAATCGGCTGGCCTACGACGCTTAGCTAGCGCTCGGAAAAGCGTTCCCTAGAACGTGGCCAGCCGTAACTCCTTCTAGGGATATTGGCACACTAGGGTTGCTAATGCCCTCGGATGGATCACTAATAGAACGAGTAGGAAGGTATGGAAATTACGACGGGCAGTTTGTTGATCTTCACTGGGTGGCGGTCGCGAAAAGTGGGGCGGTTTATACGGCTGATTTCGAGGGAAGAAGAGTTCAGAAATTTTTGCGCGGGAAGAATTAACTACATTATCAAGCCCCGTTGCGATCCAATGACGGCACGCAGCGCCGTTGAGTGGCCTTTATTCGTAGTTGCGTGGCGAGCCGCTCAAGCGCAAAGTTCAGTGGCTTCGCAATTGTTTAGTTTGAATCTATGGCGAACGAAAGAGTATCAGTTGAGTTGAGTTCCCCTGAGGCGCTTGTGTTGTTTGAATTCCTCTCGCGTTTCAGCAATGAGGGTATCCTAAAATAGAAGATCAAGCTGAAGAACGAGTCCTCTGGAATCTTTGCGCTTCGCTTGAATCTATCTTAGCTGAACTCTTCGCGGACAATTATCGCGACCTATTGGCAAAGGCGCGCGGTGAAGTTCGGGATCCTGTTTCCTGAATTCGAATTTGCATAATTTCTCGCTTCAACCAATCGCGCCACCGAACAAGCGCTTGGAGCGGACTCGCCGGTGAGTAACATTGATTTTTACGTTAACTAAGACTCAGGCACCAATGTCCTTGACCCGCGCCGAGACTTCGGAAAGAATCCTATGTTAGGGGCTTACAGTATAGAAAGTTGTTAGGCGCTAGCTTCGCAGGCAGCCATTCGAGTTTAGCGGGTAGCGATGAGACGTACTCTATTTCTCATTCTGTTCATCTTCTCAGTTAAATCCTTTGTTTTATGTTCGACGACCACAAAACACAACGTTGACGAAGGGTACTTTGCCGGGGCTGACGGCGTCCGGCTGTTCTATCGCAAGGTCGGAACCGGCAATAATTTGTTGGTGCTGCTTCACGGCGGGCCCGGCTCCAACATGAATGCAGTGTGGCCCGACCTAGAGCCGCTTGCAAAAGGATTCGCCGTGCTGATGTACGACCAGCGAGGCGGCGGCCGCTCCGAACTGATTAAAGACGCAGCCAAACTCAGGTACACAGACCACGTGCGCGACCTGGAAGCCCTGCGTGAGCACTTCGGTTTAAGCCGGATGGTACTGGTCGGTGAGTCCTGGGGCGCCGGTTTGGCCGCTCTGTATACGATGGAGCATCCTCACAGAGTGAGCCGCCTGCTCCTGCTCGGCCCAATCCCCCCGTCGAGAGCTCTCATTACGCGCCGCTTCGCAAAGACAGACGAGCGGATAGATTTCTCGAAGCGCTTAGGCGAATACCGCAGTGTGCTGGCGGCGGCTGCCGACCCTGTGACCCTGTGCCGCGAGTTTTTCGGCGTTTACATGACGGCACTTTTCTACGATCTATCAGCCATCGGCCGGAGGCGGGGCAGTTCCTGCGATGCCCCGCCGGAGGCCGTGCGAAACTACATGGTCGTTAACGACGCGACGCTCGGCTCGATGGGCGAGTATGACTTCCTGCCGAAGCTGCGGCAGCTTCAGGTAACCGCATTGGTTGTGGAAGGCGAGCAGAGCACCTCTACGCTGGAGGGTGCGCGCACGTGGGCCGAGGCGATGCCTAAGGCACGGTTGCTACTGCTGCCGAACTCGGGTCATTTCCCGCAAGTCGAGCGCCCCGATCTTTTCTTTCCGGCCGTGGAGCGATTCCTGAGAGGGGGCTGGCCGACAGGAGCAATAGTCGTCGCGGACGGTATGACTGATCAATTGGCTTCGGACGGTGGCTCGAAACCCGTAACCATTGCATTAGGTTCTTGCGAAGATACGAACCTGAACCTCTTTCTTCCGGCCGCGGAGGCGCGGGCGCTAGTCCCAAGCCGAGTCGGCGCTCCCGTCGTGACCCCGCTCTTCGGCGGTAACACGACGCCGCTCAACCTCGCTCACTTCCACTGCGCAGAGGCGTCGGTCGGTGAGCGCCCCGCCGCCCCGATCGACTTCGCCCTAGCCCGTTTCGGCCTCGACCCGACCGGGCACTATGTGATGTGGGTGATGACGGACAGCGGCCAGCTCCACGGCGCACTGCGCTCTCGTGGCATCGACTCGCATCTCGTGACCGACGCGTCGCTCGACATCGCAGGCGCGACTTGGACCACGACGTGGGGCGGTGAATTCTGCCCCTACTCGATGGTGGCGCACCAAGTCAATCGCATTCCGGCCGCGAGTGGTCAGATCGATTGGGTTTTCAGCGGGTCGCGCGGCACGGTCCACATCACAGGGTCGCACACCCTCACCGAGGAGTTCGGCGACCGCAGCCCGGTCCTCAACATGCCAAAGGCGAGCGTGCTGCGCCCGTTCTTCGACCACTTGCGCGGCTTCAGCGCGCTCACGCACCGCATGTCGCTCGACCTCACGCTGAACCCGCCGCCGTAAGAAAATAATCGGCAAGCAGCAGACGCGCAATTGCTGATCTTTTCATACATGACATAGCCTTGGCGGTGGTCTATGCGCGCCGCTGATGCCGAAGCGTTAAGTTGGGCTGTTGCTATTGATTCATTGCGTCGCCTCAGTAAAGAGGAATTGCACGACATCACCGCATGCTGATCAAGCCATCATCAACAAACGCGATGACGTTCTGAAATGGCTTCAGTTCACCGCCGGATGACGGGTTCCCGTGCTATCCGTTTTTTGAGAAGACGCGAACCTGAACAACCTCCGGAAAGGACGAGCGATTTATTGTGTTCATCGCGAAGCTGAAGCAGTAATGAAAAAAATTTCAACGCCACTTGTGATCACATACCGGGGTCGTCGTTGAGGGATTAAATTGGACTTTACTGCCGGGACAAAACTCGGTCGTTATGAAATCCGCTCGAAGATCGGTGAGGGTGGTATGGGTGAAGTCTATCGTGCTCATGACACGACCCTTGACCGACTGGTTGCGTTAAAGATTCTGCCGCAAGACCTCGCGAGTAATGAGAACCGAATGCGCCGATTCACTCAGGAAGCAAAGGCGGCCGCAGCACTCAATCATCCAAACATCGCCCATGTTTATGAGATTAGCGAGCACGCAGGTGTGCAGTTCATCGCCATGGAATACGTCGACGGCGTGACACTGCGACAGGCGATCCATCGCGAGCAACCTGGGATCTCAAAACTGCTCCGTTATCTCCAGCAAGTCGCCGAAGGTTTGACGAAAGCTCACGCTGCCGGAATAGTGCATCGCGATCTTAAACCCGACAACGTGATGATCACTCGCGATGGCTACGCGAAGATTCTTGATTTTGGGTTGGCTAAGCTCATTGAGCCGATGACAGCGCAACGTGTCGCCTCGCCGGAAGAAACAACCAGGGCTCTGTTGCGGCGTCCATTGTCTACGCCGGGTGTAGCTATGGGCACGGTCGGATACATGTCTCCTGAACAAGCTCAAGGCTATGACGTTGATCACCGCTCTGACATTTTTTCGTTCGGTTGTCTGCTTTACGAAGCGGCGACCGGGAAACGCGCTTTCGAAAGCGAATCAACTATCGACACGCTGCATAAGATCGTCCATATGCCGGCTCGATTGGTGAGAGACGTGAATCCCACCGCGCCTGCCGACGTGACGCGCATCGTCCGTCGCTGTCTGGCAAAAGATCCAGATGAGCGATACCAGTCGATCAGAGAAGCCGCCATTGAGCTGCGCGACATTCGGCGCGAGCTTGAAGGCGCGGCTGAGGCCGAAACAACAATTCCGCCAGCCCTCGCCGGCGCGAGTGTTACCTCACCACCGACCGACGTGACCACCAAGGGTGAAACGCCAGCATCTACATCACCATCAAGCGCTGAATACATCTTTGCCGGAATCAAAAACCACAAGCTCGCTGCAAGCATAGCCTTGACGGCAATCATCCTGGGCACCATCGCACTCGCCGCTTATCTGTACGCACGGAGCACCGCAGTCGCTATTGATTCGATTGCGGTCTTACCGTTCGTAAATCAGAATCGCGATCCTGACACTGACTATCTTTCCGACGGGTTAACCGAAAGCATCACCAACAGTCTCTCCCAGCTCTCTAATTTGCGAGTGATTCCGAGTCCATCTGTAGCTCGCTACAAAACGCCGGAGATGGACGCAATCAAGGCGGGCAAAGATTTGGGCGTGCGTGCGATCGTAACGGGCAGAATTCTGCAACGCGGCGACAATCTGACACTGAACGTTGCGCTGATTGACGTGCGCGACAACAAACAGCTGTGGGGAGACCAGTACAATCGCAAGGTCGCCGATGCACTGAATGTGCAACAGGAGATCTCGCTCGAGATATCGGAGCGTCTACGCAGCCGGCTAACCGGTGAAGAACAGAAGCAGTTAAAGAAGCGCGACACCAGCAATCCAGAAGCTTTTCAGGCATATATGAGAGGCCGTTATTACTGGAATAAACGCACTGCGCAGAACATACAGAAGGCGATGGAGCAGTTTCAGCAAGCGGCGGATAAGGACCCGAATTACGCTTTGGCTTATGTCGGCCTCGCCGATTGCTTAGTAACGCTGATCGAATACGCGGGGGCTTCTACAAGTGACACTGTACCCAAGTCAATCGCTTTGGCAGAACGTGCTTTGCAATTGGACCCCACTCTCGGCGAAGCCCACGCGTCGCTCGGTTGGTGTTATGGTGCGGGTCTGTGGCAGTGGGAAAGAGCGGAGGGCGAGTTTAAACGGGCCATCGAGCTGAGTCCGAACTATCCCACAGCGCATCAATGGTACAGTCTGATGCTTCGTGACCTGGGCCGATCTGATGAGGCAATGATCGAGATCAAACGCGCTCAAGAGCTCGATCCTCTTTCCCTCATCATCGGACAGAACGTCGCGCAGAGTTATCTCGTTTTTGAAGGCGATAGGATTCGCGCACTCGAAGAAGCCAAAAAAATCTTAGATCTGGATCCAAATTATCCAAGAGGTCTCGAGGCATTGGGTTGGATCTATCTAAAGGAAGGGCGCAACTCTGAAGCAGTCGACACGCTACAGAAAGCTGTAGCTGCTGGGGGTGACCGTAGGATTCTAGGCACCCTCGGATACACGTTGGCACTTTCGGGAAGGAGGGCGGAAGCCTTGAGTGTCCTGAAACAAGTTCAGGCGAAATACGAAAGGAACGAAGCGCTGGGGAAAGATGTCGCTGGTATTTACGCGGGACTAGCAGACACGGACCAAGTTTTTGTCTGGCTTGAAAAGGACTTTCAAGCCCGCGCCGGACCATTGTCGAGAATCAAGTGGGAGTTACCTTTCGAATCCGTGCGCAGCGACCCACGTTACGCCGACCTGCTGCGTCGCATGGGCCTACAACCGTGAAATCTCGTAGGTGGTCCAGTATTACCCGTCACATACTTGACAATCGATGACTATTGAAGCCTGCACGAAACTTGGTCGTTATGAAATCCGCTCGAAGATCGGTGAGGGTGGTATGGGTGAGGTATATTTTTGATTTCCTCATCTGTTGTGGAACCATTTTGGAGTCAAATGAGCAGTTTTCAAGATATTTGTAAACGAGCGGGGTGACGTCGACGCTACAACGCGCAACGTAAGGCGGCATGGCGCGCTCGCCACGCTGAAGTGGAAAGATTGTTGGACCTTTACCGAACACAACACGGTCACTACAAACGTGGCTTACAAGCGAGGATAGCGCGGGAACTCGGAGTAAGTCGGACGACGATCGGCCGACATATGCTTGGCATTCGGTTTAAGGAGTGGGCACTCGCGAATCCGGTAAAAGCATGCCGTTTTATCTGGGACGAGAACGGCGAGCAGCGAAACGTGCCAGACTGGATTATCCTGGGAATGTTCGGACGTGATCGGCGGCCTGAGCTTGGCAAGCGAAAAGTTAGACGTTTTCAATAAATAACCGTTAGTTCACGTCACTCAGGGTTCTCATGGCTTTCGTTCGTAACTTCTGTTCAGAAAAACAACCTAATCGAATGTCACAAGTTCCCTGGTAACCAACGTGGAGGTAAGGCTATGTCTTGTGACAGAATGACAGAGAAAATGAGACTTCCCCAATGTTCGTTCTCTGCCATCCTTGTTTTGTGGATCAAATCTGGCAGGCTTCAGAAATAGTCACCTTTTTGAGCTGGGGGCGAAAAAGGGATTGATTAAGGTGTACAAAGTGGGGTACGACAGTCCATGTTCATATCGAGGCAACGATAAGAGTCAGTAGAAATGGTGCCCCCGGCGCGATTCCAACGCGCGACCTTCCGCTTAGGAGGCGGACGCTCTATGCAGCTGAGCTACGGGAGCACAAGTGAGGCTAGATAGTAATGGGTTAGAAAGAGAATGGTAAAGCAGCCTCATCGAAAATTCTTACATATCGAGGATCACGCATCGGCCAACCAGACCATTTATCCGCCCAAGCAACGAAATATCAGCTGTGATTAGACTGTTCTTATGATAATGGCTGAGACCTGCATACTAGCGCACGGCTTTGCCTCAAAAGTTGGGATTAGTTAGACGTGACTAGATTTTCTTTCGTGTTAATTCGTGTGACTTCGTGGATCATTTCTTATTTCCCGAGCAAAAGGACGATCCACGAAATCACACGAATTAGACACGAAACTCGTAATCACCGTAATCGACTTTTGAGGCAAAGCACTGGCGCACCAAACGAGTACCCCGCCTTGCCCAAATAGTGCGTACAGACCTCTTTGCACACCATCCAAGGCCTGCTTAAGCACGGCAAGAAAATCACAATAACAGGCTGAAAGTGTCCAAAACTCTAGTGTTCTCGTACGCCAATGGGCCATCAGGTCCAGTCCCTCCCTTGAAATCGAGCTCTAATAAGCGACTCGGCACAGCACTTGATAATCAATATCAGTGCCCTTAGGTAAGTCTCACATTTAGAACACATCGCAGATAGCGGAGGAGCTTATGAAGCTTATAACTTTTAAGAAGTTTTTCGTGGTTGGTGGGCTAGCCTTGTTGATCGCCATGAGCGCATCGCACGAGGCTCAAGGCCAAGGCCGGGGCCGTGGTCGAGACGAATCCAAGTGGGATAAAAAGTGCGCTAAGTTTGTGAATTGTCACGACGCTAGCGAGGGTCGAGTGGATGGACGTGGACCACGCAGGGGAACCGATGACGATAACTGGAACTGGAGGAACAGTCGCCGCGATCGGAACATTGATAGGTCTCGTGATGAGGGAAGACATCGGAGATATCATCGCGACCGAAGATCTGACCGGGATGATAACTGGCGAGATCGCGATAGAGACAGGGACCGCAACAGGACGTGGAGTCGGCGCGGCCGTTAGGCTTTCACAGTTCGTGCGGTGCGGATGGCTTAGTGTTTTAGTAACCAATGCATAGTCACCAAGTCATGCGCACCGCGCTATGTCAATTCTTGCCTGAAAATCGTTATTTTCCAATTTCTACGACTGATACTTGATTAACGAGCGGACGTCGTATCCTTCCAGCTTCTTACGGCCCGGCAGAAACTCCAGTTCAACCACAAATACTAGTCCCACAACTGTTCCGCCCAACTGTTCAACCAGATCGACTACCGCTTTTGCAGTGCCTCCTGTGGCAAGTAGGTCGTCCGCAATGAGCACGCGATGGCCATCGCCAACTGCGTCGCGATGAATCTGCAAAGTGTCCTGGCCGTATTCGAGATCATAAGAAATCGACGCACATTCGGCTGGCAGCTTCTTGGGTTTTCGGACCGGGACAAAGCCGGCGCCAAGATGGTAAGCAAGCGCCGGGGCGAAAATGAACCCGCGTGCCTCGATGCCTATGACCGAGTCGACTTTCTGACCTTCGAATTCTGCAGCAAGTGCATCAACGGTGCCACGGAATCCTTCGGGGTGTTTGAGGAGTGTGGTGATGTCGTAAAAGTTAATGCCTGGTTTTGGGAAATCGGGTACTTCGCGGATTAGTTGTTTTAAGTGGTCCATTGTCTCGTGTGGTCTTTGGCCTTTGGTCTTTGGTCTTTGGACTTTGGACTTCGATTCTCCGTCTTGGGATTCTTCAACTAAGACCCAAATCCTAAGACCGAAGACCAAGTCCTATCGTTCGATTCTAAAGCTCGAGTACTGCCCGGTCGGTTCAAAACTTATCTCTTCGAGTTGCTGCACAACGGCCCATTGTGGTCCGGTAGCGAGATCGTGTTTGAAAGCTTCCACATTGTTGGCTGGTCCTTCCGCAAACGCCTCAACCGTTCCGTCTTCGCAATTGCGAACATAGCCAACAACTTGATGCCTGGCGGCTGCACGTTGAGCAAAGAATCGATACCCGACTCCTTGCACCTCTCCTCGAATCAAAAACTTTCTAGCTACTCCCGACATCGCCAGGGCATTTTGCCAAAGGACGAGCAATAAACCTAATGCAGCTACAAAATCTCAGATCTCAAATTT
>JBKPQV010000788.1:0-4138 GCA_046734235.1 Acidobacteriota bacterium | reverse complement strand
CTGAATTACTAAAAGGAGTGCCGTTTTACTCAACTGAGTTAAAAGGTGAGTTGTTGACCCCTACCGGTGCCGCCATCATCGCAACCGTCTGCACTGAGTTTGGGCCGATTCCGCAAATGACAATATCGCAATCGGGCTACGGTGCGGGCACTCGCAATTACGAGAAGTTTCCGAATGTACTACGAGTGTTGGTTGGTGAAACTGAAACTGCAACTATGAGCGAAGAAAAGCTATGGATGATCGAAACTAACGTCGACGATGCTTCGCCGCAAATTATGGGACACGTGATGGACCGGGCATTTGAGCTAGGAGCGAAAGACTGTTATTTCACGCCGGTCCAAATGAAGAAGAATCGGCCTGGTGTACTGTTGTCTATTTTGTGCGATGCTGAAAAGAAGGATCAGATGTTTGAATTACTGTTCACTGAAACTACGACGATTGGCGTTCGCAGTTATCAAGTGAACCGGCGAGCACTTGAAAGGGAAATTGAGACAGTAGAAACCCCGTACGGTTCAATCGATGTTAAAGTAGCGCATTTTAATGGACGCGTGGTTAACGAAATGCCGGAATTTGACCAGTGTCGCGAGGCTGCGCAGCGTGCGGGCGTTGCTTTGAAAGAGGTAGAGAGTGCCGCGCGACTCGCAATTAAGAAACATGGAAAGATCGATAGGTCTAACTGAACCATGGTCATCAAACTTGCAGAACAAAAACAGAAGCCAAAGGTCCGGCGGAAGAAGCAGCAGCCAGATCTTGATCTGATTGCACAAGGCGTTCGTCTGATTATTGAGGGCATCGGTGAGGACCCTGAGCGCTTAGGGCTAAGGGAAACGCCGCAAAGAGTGGCAGAAATGTACGCCGAACTCACCGCGGGGATGCGTGAGGATCCGCAACAACATGTGATTCCTTTGCCTGGTGACAAACACGATGAGATGGTCATCGTTAAAGACATTAGTATCGCTTCGTTATGCGAACACCATCTGGCGCCTTTTGTTGGGAAGTGCCACATTGCCTATATTCCAAAAGGTGGACGTATTCTGGGAATTTCGAAACTCGCGCGACTCGCAGAAACATTTTCGCGAAGGCTTCAATTACAGGAGCGTTTGACTACGGATATAGCAAACACATTATTTGAAGGTCTGAAACCGCTGGGCGTAATGGTGGTGATTGAGGCGGAACATACTTGTATGACACTTAGAGGAGTGCGTAAGGCAGACGCTAAAACTGTGACGTCCGCAGTTTTGGGTGGCTTTCGGTCGGACCCCAGAACTCGCTCTGAAGCAATGTCACTCATAAAAGGTAAAGTTTAATTAAGGGGATGAGGTTGCCAAGCAGCGATGACCTTTTACGTAACTACTCCAATTTATTATGCGAATAGCCTGCCGCATCTCGGCCATCTTTATACGATGATCGTGGCGGACACAATTGCGCGTTCAAAACGACAACAGGGTATTGAGACCTATTTTCTAACTGGTACCGACGAACACGGAATCAACATCGAACGCGCAGCAGAGAAGGCCGGTCGTACTCCACAGGAACAGGCTGATTACGTCGTCAGTTATTTCAAAACAATGACCGACGCGTTCGGACTCGACAGCGCTCATGGCGGGTACGACATCTTTATGCGAACGACTGAGCCGTTTCACTACCAGGGTGTCAGTGAACTCTGGCGTCGTTGTGCAAATGCCAAAACTCCCAAGGGCAATAGCGCTATTTACAAGGGACACTATGAAGGTTGGTTTTGTGCGGCATGTGCGGAATATAAGACTGAAGACGAGTATCAAAAGCCAACCACCGAGGGAGAAGCACCAACTTGTTTGATTCACGACACGGTCCTCGATCGTGTGTCGGAGGATAGTTATTTCTTCCGTTTGAGCGATTATGACGAGGCGTTGTTGTCGATTTACGAGAATAATCCTGACTTCGTGCGACCTGAATCGAGAAGAAACGAAGTCATGAGTTTTGTGCGTGGCGGCTTGCAGGATCTTTCCGTCAGTCGTTTAAAAAGTTCTGTGAGTTGGGGAGTTCCCGTACCAGGGGACCCCGATCACACAATGTACGTTTGGTTTGACGCGCTGACCAATTACATCACCGCGATTGGCTTCGGTAATGAGCAGCAGCAGAAGACAGTTGGTTTTGAAAAGTTTTGGCCCGCATTACACCTCGTCGGGAAAGATATTTTGCGTTTTCACGCAGTGTACTGGCCTTCATTTCTATTAGCGGCGGGTGTTGAATTGCCTAAAGGAATTGTTGCTCACGGAATGTGGGTGGATCCAAACGGGCGCAAGATGTCAAAGACGCTCGGCAATACAATTGAACTTAATGTGTTGCATAAGCACTTCAGCATAGATGCGATTCGGTACTTCTGTTTGCGTGAAATGGTCTTCGGCCAGGATGGCCGCTTTGGTTATGAAGGGCTGATCGACCGCGCAAATAGTGACCTGGCGAGCGGTCTTGGAAACCTTTCAAGCCGCACGCTAACGATGATTTCGCGTTACTGCGATGGCCGAATCCCGCCCAGACTTATTCCTGAAGATAAGTTACTCGCTGCCAAAAGGACTGGTGTCGACACTGACGAGACAACTGTAGCGGGATTTATTGAACACGCCAGAGATCAGTATCTGCAAAACTTCGCAAGTCTAAGCTTTAGCCGGGCACTCGAAGTCGCCTGGTCAATTGTTTCGCGCGTCGACAAGATCATTACCGATGCGAAACCCTGGGACCTCGCTAAGGATGAAGGACAGAAACAAACACTTGGCGCCGTCTTATACAGATCCGCTGAGGCACTCCGCTGGTTAACTGTTCTGCTGTATCCGGTAATGCCGACGTCATCTAAGGAAATATGGAATCAGCTCGGATTGTCTGGTTCACCCGGAGAAATTGATCCCGCCACATTGAAGTGGGGAGGTTTAGGGGAAGGGAAATCGATTGGGGAAGTCAATGCAGTTTTTCCGCGGATTGATAAGAGCAAAGTTATGACCGAAATCAACAACGATAGAGAAGCGTTGGCGCCCAGCGCAACGCCGAGTGTGGAAGTGAAGGCGGAAACTGCTAGTGCACCTCCGATGCAGCACGCGGCGGAAGCAGATGCGGTTGGAGTCACCAGCTTTATTGAAATCGACGATTTTGCGAAAGTTGATTTGCGAGTTGGGCAAGTATTATCGGCCGAGCGTATTCCCAAGGCAGATAAGCTATTGCTGTTAAAGATCGATTTGGGTGAAGAACAGCCTCGCCAGGTTTTGGCGGGCATCGCTCAATACTACGAACCAGAAAACTTGGTCAATCGCAAAGTAGTGATAGTTGCAAACCTCAAGCCGCGGAAGTTGAGAGGATTCGAATCGCAGGGAATGGTGGTTGCGGCATCGTATGGTGAAGAAGGACGGCCGGTCATTGCGACGTTTACGGAAGATGTTCCGAATGGCGCAAGACTTAAGTGATGAATGTCCGACGAAGTTCAGTTTGTCGTGACTCAACAAACTAAGCGATCCTTTTAACCTGTGCCTTTACATTTCAAAGCCACGACAAACTGAAGTTCGTCGGACACTATGTTCATTGATTCGCATGCTCATATTGACGGATCCGAATTCGATCACGATCGAAAAGAAGTCATCGAGCGGGCATTAGCTGCCGGTGTAACAACCATTCTGAATGTAGGAACGGGCGATCCCCACAGCGATGCTTTTGAAAGAGCGGTGGATCTCGGTCAGAAGCACAACAATATCTATACGGCAATAGGTACCCATCCTCACGATGCACGCCATTACAACGCCGACGCCGAGCACAAAACTAAACAGCTAATCAAAGAGAACTCAAGGGTTGTCGCCTGGGGAGAGATCGGGCTCGATTTTCACTACGACAACTCACCGCGAAATGTGCAGTCGTCAGTCTTTGAGCATCAGTTACGAGCAGCTTGCGAGTTGCAACTTCCGGTCATTATTCATACTCGCGAGGCAGAAACTGAAACGATTCAAATTTTGAAATCGGAGTTTTCGTCGTCTAATAAGCGCGGCGTCTTTCATTGTTTTAGCGGTAGCATGGCATTGGCAAAAGAGGCTCTCGATCTCGGATTTTTCATTTCGTTTTCCGGCATCGTGACGTTTAAGAAGGCTGACGACCTTCGAGCTGTGGTGGAGTATGTCCC
>JBKPQV010000787.1:0-4980 GCA_046734235.1 Acidobacteriota bacterium | reverse complement strand
CCGTGAAAGTTCCACCACCTTCGGAGGAAGAAGCCGTAAGTATTCTCGATGGTGTGCGTGAACGCTATGAAAGTTTTCACCAGGTTCGTTATTCGGATGATGCACTCCAGGCAGCCGTTTATCAGTCGCACCGTTATATTCCAGACCGGTTCTTACCTGATAAAGCAATCGATGTCATCGATGAAGCAGGTGCACGAGTAAAGCTTCGTGTCAGGCGTGAACAGGGAAATCTGGCTGATTGGAATGAGCTCAATGAGTGGTCACGTGGTTATGGCGACAATCAAAGTCTCCGCCAGCACGAGGATGCCCTGGTGTCCGCCGAAGTTACGCGCGACGACGTGGAAGATGTCATTGCTCGTTGGACTGGTATTCCGGTCAATTCACTGAAGGAAGAAGAGACTCAGAAGCTGTTGCGAATTGAGGTGGAGCTTCACAAGCGCGTGGTTTCACAAAGACCTGCGATCTCGGCGCTTGCTCGGGCGATCCGCCGCTCACGAGCAGGACTCAAGAATCCGCTGCGTCCAGTCGGTTCTTTCCTTTTCCTTGGACCAACTGGGGTTGGTAAGACAGAAGTGGCCCGGTCGTTGGCTCAGTTTCTCTTCAGCAGTGAACGCGCGTTGATTCGCTTTGATATGTCGGAGTTTATGGAGAAACACTCCGTTTCGAAGTTAATTGGTTCGCCTCCAGGTTATGTTGGCCATGAAGAGGGAGGTCAGTTAACTGAACGAATCAAACGCTCCCCATATTCGGTCTTGCTGTTCGACGAAATTGAAAAAGCCCATCCAGACATCTTCAACATCCTGTTACAGGTTTTTGAAGACGGGATTTTAACGGATGCACTTGGCAACACCGTTGACTTCAAGAATGCAATTATCATCATGACCTCCAATATCGGCGCCCGCTTTATTCAGAAGAAGGGTACTCTCGGCTTCCAGGCAAACACGGATGCGAGTCGCGAGAAGATGGAGGAAATGGTTATGTCGTCAGTGAGGCAGACCTTCAATCCAGAATTTATCAACCGCCTCGACGAGATAATTATTTTCGATCAATTGATCGATCACGAATTGTTAGAAGTCGTACAGCTCCAACTTGACCAAATAAATCGAACCATGAGCCGGCACGGTTTTGAGGTCCGACTTACCGATGACGCGAAGCGCTGGATTGTGGAAAAAACATGCGCTGACCGGTCGTATGGTGCACGGCCTTTGCGGCGGGCTTTGCAGAAGTACGTTGAGGATCCCCTTTCGGAAGCCCTTATTCAGGGACAACTGACCGGGTCATCCCTCGTAGAAGTGTTTTTGCGTGGCGACGAGTTAGATTTTCGGCCTGCTGGAATCGAAGCTGCCGACGACGCGCTGCTGATTCACTAATAGACCAACGGGAACCACGTAGTCCAAAGTCAAAAGTCCATGCAAGTCAATCCCCTGGCTGGACTTCGGGCTTTGGACTTTACGATTTTTTGCCTATATAATGCGCCACTTTGCTGCGTCTGAGGCTGGCAACTGGCTCCCCTTCGCGAGAATCCAAGTTGCTGTCTTCAAGCCAGTTCAAGCACGTGGCATTTTGCCTTTATTTTCAATCTCTGGATTATTATTCCCATAGCTCCCCGAAGTTTCTGAGGCCCGGTAAGAACTACTGAGGGAAATTGGTGCCTATGCACTTATATCGCGCGTCGTTGCTCTTTTTGTTGAGCATCTTAATTGGAATCATTGCAGTCTTCGCAAAGCCCGCAAGTGTTTCCGCACAAAATCCACCGTCGCCTCAGCAATTAGTCGAAGCAGTAGACATCACGGGTAATCGCCGGCTCCGTAAAGACGACATTCTTTATTACATCCAGACTCGACCTGGAGATCCCTATAACGAAGAGCAGGTTCAACGGGACTATCAAACCCTTTTGTCATTATCATTTTTCGACAAGATTAAGACTCGAGTTTCCATAGAAACTGGTCCCCGGGGCGGCAAGGTTGTGATCTTCGAAGTTGTCGAACTCCCAATAATTCGTGACTTGACCTTTGAGGGGCTGAAGAGCGTACCGGAATCGGATGTTCTAAAGGCATTTCGTGAGCGACGCGTAGGTGTATCAAAAGAAAGCGTCTACGACCCAGTCAAAGTTAGAAACGCGATGCGCGTCATCAAGGAACTCCTGGCAGCCGGCGGTCACCCCAACGCAACCGTTGAGGAGCGAACCGAGGACATTTCCGCCACTTCACTCGCTATTACGTTTGTCGTAAGCGAGGGTGACCGCGTTCGCGTCGTCGAGATTCAGTTTGAAGGCAACACGATTTTCAGCGATGGCTCGTTACGTAGCGCGATGAAGTACGTCAAGGAAGCGGGCCTTATTTCACGGTTTAAGGGTTCGGATATTCTCAATCGTGAAAAGCTGGATTATGACCTTCACCAGGTCGACAACTACATGCGCTCAAAAGGCTATCTGCAGGCGCGCCACGGTGAACCGAGGGTTGAAGGAATAGGACCGCGCCGCACCGGGTTCCCGATTCTGCCTTTACCTTTCCTCTCTTCGACCGACGAGGCTTTGAGAATCACCGTGCCGATCGTGGAAGGGAAGGTCTATCGCCTGGGTGAGTTTAAGGTTACCGGCAACTCGATCTTTTCTGAACCTCAGATCCTCGCAGTAATAGGTCTTAACAAAGGCGATATCGCGAACGGCGAGAAAGTCAGCAAGGGCCTCTTCGAAAACCTGAAGAAGTATTACGGCGGGCAGGGATTTATCGAGTACACGGCAGAGCCGGTCCCTACGTTCAAAGACAATCCGGCGAATCCCAATGAAGGCATCGTCGACTTTGAAGTCACGATCGAAGAAGGCAAGCAGTTTACTCTGCGACGACTCGAGTTTATCGGCAACACATTCACGCGTGACAACGTGTTACGACGCGAAGTGCTGATTAATGAAGGTGACATTTATAACGATAATTACTGGGAATACTCTGTCGTAAAACTCAACCAGCTCGGCTATTTCAATCCCATCGACAAAGATAAAGACGTCGATCGCAGAACAAACGATGAAGAAGCTACAGTTGATTTGAATTTGAAAGTCAGCGAACGTGGTCGCCAACAGATTTCATTCAACGGCGGTATTTCAGGAATCGGTGGTTCGTTCTTTGGTCTTGAGTATTCGACGAACAACCTTTTAGGACGCGGCGAGGTGCTTTCGTTCAATCTCGCAGCCGGCAATCGTCAAAGGTCATTCCAGTTTTCGTTCACCGAGCCGTATATCAAGGATCGGCCAATCAGCGCAGGTTTTTCGCTCTTTGCCTTTTCGCAAAAGTTCTTTGGCGAGGGAACTTTCCTTTCGGGGAACACCGCCGCTCAAATAGATGCAATCAATTCTCAGTTTCAGGTGACTGACGTAAATGAAGAAAACCTGTTTACTCGC
This sequence comes from Acidobacteriota bacterium, assembly GCA_046734235.1. GTDB lineage: Bacteria > Acidobacteriota > Blastocatellia > Pyrinomonadales > Pyrinomonadaceae > PSRF01. Next base: position 1,586 of record JBKPQV010000787.1, on the reverse strand, counting down.
GATTCTTACGGAGCGTCGATCTTTTTGAGTGCGCCACTTTCCGAGTTCTACAAGAAGCGAAGGTTTACTCAGTTTTCGCGTGTGGGTGCTTCCTATCAAATATCTCTGTCTAGCGTGAAGGATCCTCAGTCAAATACTGACCCAAGTTCGGGGGCCTTTATTCCGGTTATCTATAGTCAACCAAATATTTTGACTAGCCGCATAACTGGAACGTTTACATACGACACACGGAATGCGAGCGTGGATCCCACTAGTGGTCGTGAGCTCTCGTTGGCATTTGCCGTTGCGGGGCTTTTGGGGGACGTAAGAACTTATCAGCCGACGCTTTCTTACACCCAGTTTTTCCCGATGCGTCGTAAGAAGTCGCAGCATCCGGAAGTTTTTGGGTTCCGTATCCTGGCTGGAACCACCGGTAGTTTTGCGATCACCGACAAGGTGAGAAATGCTAACTCGCTAGCCTTTGTCGATGGCGTACCCATCTTTGAGCGGTTTTTCCTTGGCGATGAGTTTACGATCCGCGGTTACAACACAAGGTCCATCAGTCCGATTGCCCCGGTTGATTCGTCCATCACCACGCGTAATGTGAAATTTGCGGAAAATGCCTCGGGTACGCCAATTGAAATTACTGGATTGCCGGCGACCGCATTGTCGTTGGGTACCTTTACAGGTGAGAGTGGTAGTAATCCAGCTCACCTGCCTCGGACTTACACTTCCATCGGTGGGGATACCCAGGTACTAGGTAACTTTGAATATCGGGTCCCCATTATTGGCGACACGGTAGGTCTCGCGTTCTTTGCTGACATTGGTGCGGCGTTTAACGTAAGGACTAAAAGTGATCAGAGCTTTTCAAGTAACTTCCTGGACGACCAGCCGTTCTTGTCCACTGTGGGAGTAGTTCCCTGTAGTCGATTTGTTACGGGGTTTGCTCCGGTCAGTTTGAGTTCGCTGGCGCTCTGTAACAATCCGCTGCTCGCTGCCTCACCTTTGTTGAGTTTGGTGGCCCGCGACAATCGTATTGTGAGCCAGGCAGAACTCGAGGCAGCTGGAACCGGTGACATTAATCCGATTACGCTTTTACCCGTAGGCTTCCAGCCTGTCTTCCTGAGGGGCCAGGCACAGACCACTAGCACGGTTCGTTTATCACAGAGTTTATTCGCCAAGCTGGGCGATTATCGATCGAGCGTGGGCGCTGAAGTGCGCGTTCAGGTACCCATCATCAATGTACCGTTTCGCCTGATCTTTGCGTATAATCCCAACGCGCGGCCAGACCAAGTAATTGATAATTTCCCGTTCTTCTTCAATGAGAAAAAGACCGTTGTACGCTTCAGCGTAGGACGAACCTTTTAACCAATTGAGCCAACCTGGGTGGAGAGATTTACAACTAAACGAGTTTATCTAACCGCCTCTAAAAGTAAGGAGTATTACAAGAAAGTTATGAATATAGTTCGCTTGATTGCTGCCGTCGCGATGCTGACGACCGTTGCAATTCTTTCCGTTTCAGCCCAACAGCCGAAGACCGGTGCAGCAGCGCCCCCTGCGGCTCAAACCAGCAACGTCGCCGTTCCGGACAGCAAGATGGCGATAAT
>JBKPQV010000786.1:0-3649 GCA_046734235.1 Acidobacteriota bacterium | reverse complement strand
CCCTACACGATTCATTGAGTTCCAGTGTTCGTGTAGGGTGAGTCAGCGGGGGCGAGCCACCCTCCCGACTTGTTCTCTCCAAGGAGGCTTCAGAGTTTTCAATCTCTCTGAAGCTGGTGGTGTCTTTCAGTGATGGTAGGGATACCTACTCCTTCCGCCCAATATAAACTCGCAAAGAAACGTACGGCAGGTGGGCGTGGTAATTCTGGGGGCGTGGTCCAACTATGCGGCTCTCGTTGTAGTTGTAGTACTGGTAACCAAAATTCCAATCAAGATGCCGGTTGAGTTTGATTGCAAGTCGCGCTTCCGGCGATTGAAAAGTCATCGGATAAGAGGAGAGCAAGTTTCCAGGATTGCCTAAAGGATCGGCGACTCGGGTTCCCTGACCGTTGTCGTGATTCATACGGTACGAGCCAAATAAGGTTGCCCGTCTGGCAAAACGCAAGGTTGCATCCAGAAAAAAGAAACTGTTCCTGACGTAATAAAGACTGTGACCCATCGGATGACGAATACTGTTATAGAAGTAATCAACAACCGCATCGCTGTTGAGCCAATTATAGTTGTAACCAGTATTCACCACTAGATTGGACGTTACGTTCCAATCAACCGAAGACGTAAACGCAACGGACTTGGTGTCCACACCAAAATCAGCTATCGACACTCCTGCGATCTCGGAAGGATTAGCGTTGTTTTTTGTAATAACCGCAAGGTTAACCGAGAAGTTTTTAGTCGGTGAATAATGGGTCTTCGCGCGAACGTTGGTGTAGTCGTAGTTCCCAATGCGCGTGAATACGTTGTCAGCTGTCCCGTGTTCGGCATCGAAGAAAATTGTCCAATTCGACATTGGTCTAACTTTGAAACCACCAAAGAAAGCGTGTGTATGATTCTCCTCTTCCTCTAGTTCGGAGGTTCGAGCTGGCGGTGTCACCGAGCCATTTGATCCCAGATTGTATCCTTCAAAAGCTTCCAGGACCGTCCGTTTGCCGTAACGATACCCAAAATGAATCGAGTTTCGTGCATTAAACTGATAATCGCCTTCGAGTGTGTTTTGATACTTACGATATTCGGTCCGACGGTGTGCATCGAGGTTTCCAATCGCAAACGTGTCCGTTCTAGTTGTTGAACCTGTCGGTCGCGTTATTGAGAAGAAGTCAGCGAAAACTGCATTACCATTAATGGTGAAGTCTTCGACGCGAAACGAATTAGAAATTCGAAGCTTATCTGTTACTAACCAGGTTACGCCAAGATCACCGAGCCAACTCGGTCGTTCGGAATCACCGGTTATGTTGTACTGCCCCAAATTGAGAGTGTTGGGTGTTGCGTTTGGCGGAGTTGGAGGCCAGCCGGTTACCCTGGGATTCCAGTTAATGCCGGTGAAGTTTTCCGCGAAAGCAAAGTTCGAATCCGATTTGCTGTAAACAACGCGGCCGGTAATATCCAATTTTTTCGCAACAAGTGTATGGGCGCTGAAACGCGTGAAATCAACTTCCCCACGGGCAGGTTCATTGCGGGTGAAACTTGTGAGACTAGCAACCGTTGTATTGAGATTAATGCCCCGTGTTGGCCCTAAACTGATTGAACTATCATCGCGAAAACGACGAAAACCTTGCAGGAAAGTCCAATCGATTGGGCCAAGTTGGCCATCCGCTCCCACCCGGAAATCATCAGCACGTGATCTTAGTTGCGATAGGAGTTTGAACTCATTTCCGCCTGAGTGATAGTTCGTGAAAGCAGGACCGTCGTAGCGTTCCGGGGAATAGCCTACGTTGAACCGGATTAGACGGTTCTTAGGCAGAAGAGTCAGATCAAAATCTCCCAACTGCGTGCGAGTGTCGTAACCGTGTTCACCAGTAACCGGGTTGGGTGGAACACTAAAGTTAGCAGGCGAAAACACCCAGTTCGGATTTGCAAAGTTGTTAAGAAAACGGAAGTACTTAAAACGCCGGTAGGAACCATCGAAGCGGTACCATTTTGCTTTTTCGGCATTAACGCGCAGTTGGCCATTGGGATCGCCGCCCCAGCCAGTTGTTGTTACAAGCAAAGTTTCAAACAGAGATCCTTGTCCGGAATTCGACTTCATCAGAAAGGTCGAATCAAACATCCTGGGACCTGCAGTGTAGTTTAAGTCGCTGCGATACTTGTTGATGTCGCCATCAATGCTTTTGCCGCGATAACCAAATTCGAGGCTCGAGATGATCGAGTAACCACCCGCATCTGCGCCAGCTTCCACTTTATCGTCTTCAAGCGCTGGCTTTTTGGTGCCTGTGCTTGCCTGTTGGGCGCTCACCTGGAAACCTGACATTAGTATCAAGAGCAGCGCGCTCAGGATTGGTGTAGTTCTGCTATTCATAGCGGTGACCAATGAACGTCCTACCTGAAGAAAACAGGACTTGTCCGTGATCCATGAATCTTCACGTGACAATTCGTGCAATTGGCATACTGGGCATTCTGATTATGTTGTGGACCTGCCGGTTCAACTGCACCAACATCATGCGCCACACTGTGACACGTCAGACAAAGTTGATTGACCGCGCTAAATCGAAGCAGCCTTGGATTTGAGGAACCGTGAGGCGTGTGACATGCAGTGCAGCCCTCAGTTTTAAGCGGTGCGTGTTCGTAAGTGAATGGTCCTTGCTTGTCAGCATGACATTTCAGACAAGCGGCATCTGCTCCAGTAGCCAGCCTTGTTTGCTTCAACTCAAATCCGCCGTGAGGGTTATGACAATCACTACATTTCATCATGCCTTCCAGCACCTTGTGATGAAACGATTTTTGAAAATCTGGCTTCACTTCACCATGACAGCTAACACAAAGTTGTGGCTCGCCTTTTTTCAACATCGCTAATGTCGAAAAGTCCTGCTTTTCAGCATTTGCTGTTCCTACATAAGTAATTGAACGTGAAATGTTTCTGCCGCTGGGTGATGAGTGAGGAGAATGGCAGTCGGTACAACCAATATCGTTGCGCCAATGTTCCCCACGGCGAAAATTGTTTCGCTCTTCCCTTCCAGCGTGACAAGTTAAGCAAGTCTCAGAAATCTCTTTTGACGACTTATTCTTAAACGAGATTATTTTGGTGGGATCACCTTCTTCAATGTGTGCCTTGCCCGGACCATGACACGACTCACAGCCGGTTACTTTCGACTTCCAGCTACTGATCTTTGAGAGTTCTGAGTGTGAGGTCTGCCGGAATGCTTTGAACTGATCCTCATGGCAGTCCTTACAAGCTTCGTCACCTACGTAGCCCGCATCGTCGGAATACGGCTGGCCGTTAACAACTACACCAACGGCCTCAGACGGCCTTGCGGAAAGCCACCAAAACGCCAGGAGACTTAGTGAACCGAGCAGAACAATTAATGTAAGGCGAATTCGACTCAACCTCGACCTCCGATTTGCCTCAAACTGTCAATGGCGAGATTGCCTTCTTGATACTGTAGAAGTTGTTTCAAACTCCGGCTGTGACTACGGTCACAGCCGGGCAACTTTAGCTTCGTCCTATGTTCCTCAGAGCGGACAAGTTTCGAAGGTAGAGACTGTTTCCGACTAAGGTGATAATTCCTTTGCGAGCAAACTCACTAAACAGGCGCGAAATAGTTTCACGCGACGTGCAAATCATTTGGGCAATTTCTTCCTGTGTGAAGGTGAGGACCAC
>JBKPQV010000785.1:0-18791 GCA_046734235.1 Acidobacteriota bacterium | reverse complement strand
TACGAAGACCTTACCAAAGAGCTCTCTTCTCCAGAGTTGCTCGCAAACCCTTCTGCGTATGGAAAAGCGGCGAAGCAACATCGCTCGCTCGGGGAGGTGGTTCAGAAATATCAGACCTGGAAAACATTAAAAGGCGAAGTGGTTGGCGCGCGCGAACTTTTCGATACGTCGGATGACGAAGAAATGCGCGAGATGGCCCGTCTGGAACTTGAGAGTCTCCAAACGCGCATCGACGAAACGGAAAAGGAACTAAAAATTCTCTTAGTTCCATCAGACCCGAATGATGAGAAAAACGTCATCCTGGAAATCCGAGCCGGCACTGGTGGGGATGAAGCAACTTTGTTCGCTGCCGAAATGCTCAGAACTTATGCACGATACGCAGAAAAGCAGCGTTGGCGATTTGAAATCCTCGAAGCATCAGAATCAGGAATCGGCGGCTTGAAAGAAGCCATCGCCTTGATTGAGGGAGATAAGGTCTACTCCAAGCTCAAACATGAATCCGGTGTGCATCGGGTCCAACGCGTCCCGCAAACTGAAGCAAGCGGCCGAATCCACACATCTGCTATTACAGTCGCGATACTACCTGAGGCTGAGGAAGTCGACGTCAAGATCGATCCAAAAGATCTACGCATTGATACGTTCTGTTCATCTGGGCCAGGTGGCCAATCGGTCAACACAACCTATTCAGCTGTCCGTTTGACACACCTGCCAACCGGTGTGGTGGTCTCGATGCAGGACGAAAAGTCTCAAATCAAGAATCGAGAGAAGGCCATGCGAGTCCTGCGCGCTCGGCTCCAGGAAATCGAAGAGCAGAAGCAACACGAAGCGTTAGCCAGCGAACGACGGTCAATGGTTGGTTCGGGTGACCGATCCGAAAAGATCCGCACTTACAACTTCAAAGAAAACCGCGTTACTGACCATCGCATTGGCTTAACCATTCATCAGTTGGACCTCGTGATGGAAGGAAATCTCGATCCATTCATCGATGCGCTTGTAGCTCACTATCAAGCGGAAAAACTTAAGGGCGAACCTGTAGCCGCCTAGATAGAAGGTTCCTGGCCGCTATCTGTTGCGAAGAATATAGAGGCAATGAACTCCAGGGACCAAAAACCAAAGTCGCGTTCTTCAACTCACATTCTCCTTATTCGTCACGGCCAATCAGAGGGCAACGCTGAACGACGATTCGGTGGCCATACTGCGACCCCACTCTCTCCACTTGGGTGCAGGCAAGCTCAGGCTACAGCGCAGGCCCTGGCTGCAGAAAATATCACCTGTATTTATTCCAGTGACCTGGCTCGCGCCATGCAGACCGCCGAGCCACTGGCTCAATTAACAGGATTAACGATCAACTCGACTGATGCATTTCGTGAGCGAAGCGTAGGAGTAATGGAGGGCCTCACGTTCGAGGATGCTGCGCAGGAACACCCCGAACAGTATGCAGCGCTCTTACGTAGAGATTTTGAACACGTCTTAACGGGCGGAGAAAGTTATCGACAACTACTCGATCGCGCATCGCAAAAACTTGATGAGATTATTAATCAACATCAAGGAGGGACGGTAGTTGTTTTCAGTCACACCGGCACGATTTGTATTCTCGTGCTTCACTTGATCGGGGCGCTCGACTCACCAGAACTGAAACCCGTATGGCTTTCAAGTTCAAACTGTGGCGTCAGCCGCTTCGACTTACGTAACGACGGATTCATCCGCGTGATCGCGCTGAATGATACGAGACATTTGATAGGGTTGTGACGGTCTCTTCGATCGTCTTCACACAGAATCCCCCACACGGCAGTGTGGGGATCGTTCAAGTCCTTTCTACAAAGACGAATCAACACGAAGAGTTTGCAAATCCCCCACACGGCAGTGTGGGATCGTTCAAGTCCGACCTATTCATTTGCATCTAAAATTTAAGGTCTGACAACCGAGCGTGCCAATAAATAGTGCGAACTTGAACCATCCCCACACTGCCGTGTGGGGGATTTACTCATCTTTGCTCAGTCCTCCAGGTAGAAAGGACTTGAACCATCCCCACACTGCCGTGTGGGGGATTAAAGATTCGTATGCCCGGCTCAAGCGCATCTGTTTGTGCACCGCTCAATCTGAATGTCTCGAACACCGCGCAGTACTCCATCGCTTCCGCGCGTGAGTTTTAAGATCGATGCAAATCTCCCGTCGCCGTGACTGTTTCTACGAACATCTGCGGTAATAAACGGATCGCCTTCGAATAGATAATTGTCGATCCAATATTCCTGAAAATTAGGTGCTGACAGCGAAACATGAATGTGCGCTGGTACGGTGCTACTCGGATACGAAGCCGGCTTAATGGTGCGAAATTCATACCGACCATCAGATTGGGTCTTTATTTGACCGTGAATGCGAGTGTAGCGATTAATACCATTCCCTGACACAGGCGAGTAGATTCCAGTCACGTCTGTCTGATACACCCAGAGCTTGGCCGCTTCCAGCGGCGTTTTCCCATCGAGGGCATAAATTGTCCCCGAAACAATCAACGGCTCTCCGGGTTCTTTGTCACTAACAATCGTGGTTTTCCATTTCAGTGCACTTTCATCAGCAGCGATTACATTACCAGAACCGCAACCACTCAACATCGACACGGAAATGATTCCTGTTGGAACTAATAGCGCTGTCGTTGATGCCTGTAGAAGAAAAGACCTTCTGCTTACACCTTCGTGTTTGCTTTCCATATCAATTACCTTTCTCAAACCTCCTTGGAGTGCGGTGACCTGGCACCGCTTTGTTACAGCGGATCTCGCAGATCAAGGATTTGAAAAACCTTTTCGCCGAGGCTCACTGTGACAAAGCGGTGCCAGGTCACCGCACTCCAAGGAGGTTCGTCATCTCGAATTTCGCTCATACAGGAGCAAATTATTTACGGCTTAAGAAATCTCTTTTCAAGATTATTCGCTTTTCTCTCAACGCCATTCTTTAAGCGCCAATAAGCATCAGCGACCTTCTTCCCAAAAGCCGGGTCATACCATGATGGCGCGAGTTGGTTTTTCAAGACCTGCAGCATTGTTGAATCCAGTCGCATGATTCCTTCACGTGTAACTTCTTTAGGTGGCTTAACAAAACTCACAATCTTGTCGTAAATCTTTCCTCGATCCCGTTCATTAACTCGCGCAAGCAAGTGCCACAACGTAAGCGTGTCCTGTGAACGAGAACGAGCAAGCATTAGATCAAGCGCCGAGCTTCTAACTGTCGAATCACTTTCAAAATCTACTTTCGTCAAAGCTTGACGAAACTCTGGAAGCGCATCCTCGAAATATGGAGTCCCAGGACCGACGCCGGGACGCGTTTCACATGCAGCTCCGGCGGGAACAATCGACTCCCGCTCCTTCAGTTCCAGAGCCACCCAGCCCGAAGTAACGCGGAGCAAGCTTGCGCCCGCATCGTCGACTTGCAACGTGTAGGCGCAACCAAGATCAGCCGCGACAGCTGAAGGTGTATCGACAAAAAAGAGGCGTGGTGGGGCCCAGATATGAGCACTCATCTTACCTCGGGCCAATTCGAGGCGGTGTTCAGTGGGTTGCGTCTGTAAGAGTCGAACTCGGGTATCGGAATCTAGTTCGACGGATCCAATTGAACCAACCGCAATTTCAGCTTTGGAGTTACCACCTGTTTCCAACCATTCTCCAACCCCTAGTTTTCCTTTGTCTCTAACGCCTGTTGAACCAATCTTTATCGTGCCGTTAAGTCGCTGAACATCCCAGCCAACTGTCGAATGAATGGACGTATCATCTCGCGAAAGCCACCAAAGCCCGGCGAGAACCACTAGCAAGATAGCTGATGCAATCGCTACATATTGAAAATTCCAGATAGCAAATCGATGTTTGCCCGGCCGTGCAGTTGAAACACCTGCTAACTTCTGATCAATTCCAGCCCACAACCCTTCAGGAGCTGGAATTAGAGTTATCTGCTCGGCAAATCTAATCCCCAGTTTTATTTCTTCAAACTCCGAACGACACTTCGCACATGCCAGGACGTGCTCACTGAACTCTCTGGCTTCATCAGTGCTGAGCTCACCATGGCAATACGCCGAAATGTTGTTTGTTACGTGCTGCGAAAACATCCCCAATCTCCGATACTCGAAGGGCCGTTACTACTCTTCAAAAACGTGCTCACGCAAATGCGATAAGTGTTTTGCTAATTGTCCATGTCCGCGGTTTAGTCGTGATGCAACAGTTCCTTTGGAACATCCCATGACGCTGGCAATCTCTTCGTAAGAAAGTCCTTCGACATACTTCAATAGAATCGGCAAGCGAAACTTGGGTTTCAATTGCTCAATCGCTGCGCGAACTGCTTCAGCGATCTCCAGCCGCGCGTATTGTTTCTCTTGCGGTTTCTTTTGCGAAGGCTTGTTCATTGCCACGATTTCTCCAAAAGGAAGTAGTCTCCGTCGCCGGCGGCGTTCATCCATACAAGCATTAACCACCATGCGGTATAACCACGTCGTGAATTCGGAGTCACCGCGAAACTGTTTGATCGCGGAAAAGAGCTTCAGGAAGATCTGCTGGGTTATATCATCAGCAATCGATCGATCACCAACTGAGTAGATAGCAATCGAGTAGACCTTGTCTTTATAGGTTTCAAAGAGAATTCGGAACGCGTCGCGGTCCCCTTGCTGGCAGGCTTCAATCACCTGACCATTGATAATCTCCTCTGCCATTGCGGCGCGCTGCTCCATTCGCTCCCCCGCTTACAGCAACTAACAATCGATTAGACGGAGCTCCGACCTGATTTCTTCCCGATTTTAGGGCGCTATTTAGACACAACAAAGGGCGCCAGGCATACCCCTGAGGGTCTACTTTGCGCCCTCTTTGCTAAACCTTACTGTCAGTGCCGCTCTATTAAGAAACAATCCCTCACACGGCAGTCTGGGGATCGTTCAAGTCTTTTCTATGAAGAGTGCTTCTGTCGGAGAGTTTCGAATCCCCCACACGGCAGTGTGGGGATCGTTCAAGTCCTTTCTAAGAAGAGTGCTTCTGTCGGAGAGTTTCGAATCCCCCACACGGCAGTGTGGGGATCGTTCAAGTTTGGTCTATTTATTTGCATGTCTATTTAGCGCTCCGACGTTCGAGCGTGCCGATGAATAGTTTGGACTTGAACCATCCCCACACTGCCGTGTGGGGAATTCGCCACCTGCGCCCATGCCCCCTTGTAGAAAGGACTTGAACCATCCCCACACTGCCGTGTGGGGGATTCCGTTTTGTCCGATCAGCGCGTCACGTGCATTAGCATCTCCGTGCCCGATTCGATTTTTAATTCTTTGCTTCCCTTTACCGCCAGAGATCCGGCACCACCTGCGCCTCCAATGATCAGCCCAATTGCAGCACCCTTTCCGCCACCGGCAATGCCCCCGACAATCGCTCCAACCGTGGCACCAATACCAGCTCGCTTAACAGTCTGATTTGTCCGGCTCCCCGACTCTACTCCACCTTCGTTATCAGCTCGGCCTGAATCTTCACCGTATACTCTCGTTATGTAACCATGCAGTGTTCCTTTGCGGCCATCAGCAAGTTCAATTCGATCGAATGCCAGATTCATACTTGTGCGACCTTTGATTTTTCCCGACTTATCGATTGAGCTGATGTGACCGTACAGTCTTGCCTCATCAAATCGAGTCGGTGAAATCACTGTCGCGGTAAACTGATCGTTTAAGCGGGAGTCTTTGCTCGACAACGTGTCATTGATTCTTATCTTCAGGTCAGTTCCGACCGGCACTAACGGCACGACTGGCTTTCTTCTCGTCGTTGTCGTCCGCTTCATCCCCGGCTTCGTTTGGGCAAACACTGCGAATGAAATTCCGCAACTCATTACCAACAGTAATGTCAGACAAACACTCTGGCGATAGAAGTGTCTCATGTCATTCCTCCGAAATTTTGGTTTGGGTTATTTTTGACTCATTCGTTCAATCGACGCGAAATGTGCCACGAGGGGGCGTAAGCCACTGGACCAGGCGGGAGAGTAGTTTGGAGGGGTAAATTCCCGATATCGTTGCCACTTATTTTGGCACCTAACGCATCGAGGCTGAAAGGAGTTGAGCTGTCCTTGCGTCAGGTAGTTCAGCGTCTTCGCCCTCAAATTGGCGAGTACGATGCACAGAGCCATCCGACTCAAAGATGTAAGCCGAAGGGGACTCACGCATAATGATGTCCTGCAATCGCATCAATCCGTAAAGCAAAGCCTCAGGCCTTGGAGGACAACCCGGAATATAAACATCGACGGGGATACAACGATCAACCCCCTGCATAGTTGAATATGAATCGAAGGGTCCGCCCGTAGAAGCACATGCTCCCATTGCGATGGCCCACTTTGGTTCGGGCATTTGATCGTATACGCGCCGAACAACCGGGCCCATCTTCAAAGTTACAGTTCCGGCAATGATAATCAGATCACTTTGCCGGGGACTCGGACGAAACACTCCTGCGCCAAAACGATCGATATCAAATCTGCCGGCTCCTGTCGCAATCATCTCGATAGCGCAACAAGCCAGTCCAAACGTCATTGGCCAAAGCGCAGACTTCCTCGCCCAGTTAACAACAGGAGCAGCCAGGTCCATTCCCTTCGCCCCAACTGATCGGCGAATCGAGTTCATGATCGAATCGACCGTCGTTAGAACAAATCCTTCTTCGTGTTCAGCCATAGTTTATTGAAGATTTCAGATTGCAGATTTCAGATTTCAGATTTCAGATTTTGTCATAAGGGAACCTTTTATAACTCCCAAAAACCCCGAGCCGCTTCGCGTCAATCTAAAATCAAAAATCTGAAATCTGAAATCTGAAATGCTCTCAGGCCCACTCGAGAGCGCCCTTACGCCACGCGTAATAATAACCAACTACGAGAATCGCGATAAAAACGAACATTTCAATTAGTGCAAACTTTGTAAACGAAAAGTCATCACCCAGGAATATGATTGCCCACGGAAGCAAAAAGATGGTTTCCACATCAAAAATAAGAAACAACATCGCCACGATGTAATACCTGACAGTGAACCGATCGTGAGCTTCCGTAGTGGGATCGATGCCGCACTCATAAGGCCGCATCTTTCCTTTTTCATATTTTATTGGCCGAAGAAATCTCCCGATGATGAGCGGCAGCACTGGAAAAATCACGGCTACAGCGAAAAAGATCATAACCGGCCAATAGCCTGTGATTGGACTGCCAATTTCAGGTTTTGCGGTGGAAGCTACTGCTTGAAGAAACATCGTTCTCCCGTGCAGAGGTGGTTGCAAATTACTGAGCAGCAAAATAGTAAGCGGGGCATAAGATCCTTGTCAATGAAGTCTTTAGAAAAGTTGTCGAGCAGCAAGCAGAGATTTGGTTCAAGTCGAAACCACTAGACGCCGATAAGAAGCAAGGAGACCGTCCGTCTCTTTTCTTCCTACGGAGACTGGTTTCAGTTCACATTGATGTAACTTCATAGCAAGACTGATTTAAGACGTGGGACATATGATGTGGCGTCCTTTAAGTCAGCCACATCGACTCCAACTACAACAAACAGAGGAATAATCCATGAAGCTCCCAAGCTACAGGCGCGTCATAACCCTTCTAGCCACCGTGATCATTATTGGCGGAGTGAATTTCCGAAACATCCACGGCCAGGAATTAATCAAAGACTCGGCTAAGCCTGCTTCCAACTCAGAACCAACCGTTAACGAGCGGGTTCGGGTGCTTGAAAGCGAACTGGAAAAACAAAATGCCAAGCTTGATCAGCTTCAGAAAACGATCGCTGAACAGCAGGCAGCGCTGCAGGCACTGCTTGAAAAATTATCAGTAAACAAAACTGAAAATGCACCTGCAACTGGGAACCAGGTAGCTGCTTCTCCGTCATCGATCCCGGCAACTACAGTATCGAGTGACCCCGCCGCCCAAGCGCAACCTCAAACACCAACGGTTGAACAACGACTGGCGAAAGTTGAAGGTCAGGCTCTCAAGATTGGTCCACTAAAAGTGAGTGGCGATTTCCGATTGCGTTGGGATGGAATCTTTCGCTCGGCTACCGAACCCGGCGATCCACCGGTTACTCACGTCCAGAATGCACGTGCTCGTTATCGGTTCAGGATCAACTTCGACACCGACATCTATCCGACGTTAAGTTTTCATAGCCAGTTAGCGACTGGACCAATAAACAATCCACTCACTCTTGATCAGGACTTCACCGCGATTACCGCGCGTCATCCGTTCTTCATTAGTGAAGCCTGGGTCGACTATCACCCGGTCAAAGAGTTGAATCTTCAGGCCGGTCGGGTAGTTGAAGTTTTTGCCGACAACTCTCGCTTTCTTTTTGATGACGACATTCGATTTAACGGTTTCAACGAGAAATACGTGATGTCATTGAAAAAGAACTCAGCATATTTCACGAGTATCGATTTTCGAGCCGGGCAGTACATCCTGAGCAACCCAAATGTCGCGATCATAACGCCGGGTAGTCCGCTGGCCACTGCCAATGAAATCGTTGGGACGCAAGGACGCTCGGCAAACTTGTTCCACCAGGGCGTCCTCTTCAATCAAACTTTTAATAAGAAGTGGTCTGATCAGTTTGGTGGCGACGTACAAATTTATCGGCACCCAAATCAGATCCAATTGGCGTCAAGTGCTGCAGGTGCTGCGCTACTTGTGCAACCAGGACTTGGGATTACGCTTTCCGGACCATTGACCGGCACTGGTAACGCCACCAGTACAAACGGTGGAGCTATCTACACAGCTCCTGGATTCCAGGTTGCGCGTCTTACCTATCGCCTAACTCACTCCGGATTCCAAAAAGGAGATCACAATTTCCCGGTTGTCCTGAATTTCCAGGTAGCTCGTAACATTGCCACCGGTTTGAATGAACGTGATGCGATGCTAGCGGCCCTCCAGGTTGGAAGGATTACGAAGCGGGGTGACACATCTTTCCTTTACGTGTTTTCGATCAAGGGTGCGAATGCTTTGATTTCACAAGTGACTGACGATGACCTGGGTACGGGAACTGGTGTGAATATTCGGACGAATCACTTCCGCTTTGAATATGGTTTAGCGCGAAAGGTGACATTGCAAAGCCTGTTCTTTATTCAGAATTCGATTCGAAGCAGCGGTCAGTATCCAAATTTCTTCGTACCAGTTAGCGCTTTTGTACCAACGACGTACCGGCTGCAACAACAAATCGTCTTTTCGTTCTAGGTCTAACAGGAAGTAATACTGAGACCGCGGGCGTCTCGCCCACTGTAACGCCGCTTGCGCGTTCGTATCACGAGGGCCTCGATCCTCGCTTTACGTTCGCGCCCCCGACAGCGCTGTTTGCAGGCGAGACGCGCGCGGTCTCAGTTCTCGGGGCATTAACTCAATTCCAATCTCGTCCTTCTGCGCTTATCGGGCGTTGCTCACCCAGCCACCTCACGAAAAAACTTTTGCCACTCTCGACAGCCCTTCAAATCCATTGAGCAAATCATGAGCACTTGGCAGCGGAACGCCCATGTAATGGAGTAAGCCCAGTACGCAAACACTGAAAACGAGTATCGGAACGATTGCCCGTAAAGCTACCTCAACGAGTTTGCTGCAGACATTGGACACTCGCCGAAAGAACCGGTATCGCATAGAAAAACTCCCCAGACACGAGTCTGTTAAACACAATCCTGACTCTATTTGGGTTCATCAGCTGCCAGCCAAAAGCAGGCTTCGAGGCGGCTTAACTTGATGTTTGAGGAGTTAAATGGGGCCGTCGGGGTTGACTGAAGTTGAATAACTTCATCGGGGATTATGGCAAAGCGGGGTAGCCTTTGACAATAGATAGTTAACCTGGCCGGGAATTTGGGTTAAAAACTCATTTTTCATTGGTCATTTGACATCTATCATTTATCAATTTCCTTTCCCCCCAGGGTACCTGAGATATCTGAGCGGCCTGTGAGCTTATCGGACGCTATCGCCTTGAAGGTCTGAATAAATGACAAATACGCTTTCCCTCGAACGAAACCTTACGATGAACACCTGCGTAATAAATTGACCACGGCGTAATAAATTGACCACGGGTAAGAAGTATTAACTCGTTTCCAAATCTGCGTAGCTCACTCTTGTTTTTCGGATCAAACTGGCCTGATTTCTCGAACAATCGGCCGGGTTGGTCGACGACCAGTTTTACTAGCTCCCCGAAGGAACAAACAATCTGTTTTCAAAGTGAGGATCTCAATGCAGCGACCAGCAACCATACTCCTCGTTCTGGCCCTGGCGATCACAATGAGTGCGTCGTCAACATATTCGAAGCCACTGAACGTGCCTGTTGTCTATTACAAACTTCCCAACGGACTAAAGGTTGTTATTTCCGAAGATCACATGGCCCCGGTTGTAACCGTCGGCGTCTACTACAACGTTGGGTTTCGCGTTGAACCGAAAGGCAGAACCGGATTTGCACATCTGTTTGAACACATGATGTTTCAAGGCTCCGCCAATGTGAAGAAGTTTGAGCACGCTAAGTTTGTCGAAGCTAACGGCGGTAGTACCAACGGACATACCGATTTCGACTACACAAACTACTACCAGACGCTGCCAAGTAATCGCGTGGAAACTGCTCTCTGGTTGGAATCAGACCGTATGCGTTCTCTCGATATCAGCGCAGAAAACTTGAAGAACCAACAAAACGTGGTAAGCGAAGAGGTTCGCGTCAATGTGCTAAACCAACCCTACCAACTCTTTGAATGGATTGAGCTTTGGAAAAACGCTTTCACGAACTGGAACAACTCTCATAACGGTTATGGCGAGTTGGATGAGATTAACGCTGCGACGATTGAAGACGTCCGAAGCTTTTTCAAAACTTACTACGCACCGAACAATGCTGTGCTGACGATCGTCGGTGATGTTGACTCGGCGGAAGTAAAGAAAATGGTTGAAAAACATTTCGCGAGCATTCCTTCACAGACGGCGCCACCAAAAGCCGACCTGACTGAGCCACCACAAACAAAAGAAAAACGAGTGTCGCAGACCGACAAACTAGCAAATCTTCCAGCACTCGCCACCGGATATCACCTCCCTGCACAAAGTTCACCAGACTTCCCGGCGATGGCACTACTCGTCCAAATCATGCAAGGAGACGATAGTTCCCGTTGGTATCAACGTCTAATTAAGGAGAAGGAAATCACTTTAGATCTGTCGGGCGGTCTGAACTATTTCGGAAATGAGTTCGATTACACCGGTCCGATGATCATGACGACGCGGACCACTTACAAACCGGGTCATACTGCCGACGAAGTCTTAAAAGAGATGGATGCGGTAACCGCAGAGGTGGTCGCAAAAGGGATAACGGAGAAGGAGTTGGCGGATGCAAAAATTCGTTTCCGCTCAAACTTCTACAGTCAATTGGAATCCAGCTTTGGCAAGTCACACTTGCTTTCTGTTTTGGCGCTCTTCCGAGACGACCCAAATCAGATCAATTCATTGCTGACCCCATTCGAGAGCGTAACAACTGCGCAGGTAAAGGCTGCGGCTGCCAAGTATCTCGTTTCGACTAATCGCACCGTTATCGATCGAGTTCCTGCGCCGAAAGCTCAAAGCGGTCAATAACCTTCGTCAGATCATCCTTTTGAAAGGCAATCAAAATGAAACTCCTAATCGCATCCATACTTTTGACGATTACAGCTTCTCCACTTCTTGCTCAACAGAAAACCCCGCCGCCCCCTGGAGCAGAGCGGCCACTGAACCTGCCGAAGGTCACCGAAAAGAAATTGCCAAATGGACTTACAGTCATTCTGGCGCCGTTACCAAACGTTCCCAAACTCTCAGCCATTCTGACGTTCCGTGCGGCTACCACCGCAACTGATCGCGCTGCTCACCCAGGCATCGCGCAGATTGCCGCTGGCGTTGCTAATGAAGGAACTGACACGCGCACAAGCAAACAGATTAAGGAAGAATTGCGTTCGATTGGTGGCAGCCTCGGACTGGGAAGTGATGCTGACCAAACAACGCTGACGGCAACTGCGCTATCGGAATTTTCCGGGCGAATGTTTGAATTGATGAGCGACGTTACTCAACACCCGGCCTTCCCCGAAAATGAACTTAAACTCGCTCAGGAAAACACAATCCAACAAATTCGCGCAGGTCGCGCCAACCCTGGCTTTCTCGCGAACGAGCGATTTCAAAAAGCCGTGTTTGGCAACCATCCGTATGGATTTGTTGTGCCTGACGAAAAGTCGATTAGTGCATTAACACAGGCGGACCTGAAGACATTTGTCTCCAGGTATTACATCCCGAACGCGTCGCACTTGATAGTGGTGGGCGACATTGACGTCGATAAGACCTACGCTGAAATCGAGAAAGCATTCGGAAGTTGGAAAAGCGGTACAGTCCCGCCCGACGAGAATCCTCCGGTGCCAACTCGTGACAAGCGTCAGATCTATTTCGTAAATCGTCCCGGCTCAATTCAATCGGCCATCTATATCGGCAACGTGAGCATTCCGCGAAATCACGCCGATTACTTTGCGATCAGAACAGCTGACACGATCTATGGGGGTTCTTTCTACTCGCGACTAACGCGCAATATTCGTGAGGAAAAGGGCTACACTTACTCGCCATTTAGTGCGTCAAATACACAAGCTAAGACAGGATCTTTTCTTGCTGGCGCCTTTGTGCGGAATGAGGTTACTGGACCAACACTGCTCGAGATCTTCTATGAACTCGATAAGATGCGCGTACTTCCGGTTACTGATGAAGAGCTGAAGGCCGCGAAGGAATTCAGCACCGGAAATTTTTCAGTCGAACTCGCGAGTCAATTAGGACTCGCCGGCAGAATAAATACGATATACACCTACAAACTAAGCAAGACTTTTATTGACGACTTCCGTCCGAAGATCGAAGCATTGACAATCGCGGATATCCAGCGTGCGGCAGCTAAATACTTCGATACATATCACGCTGCGATCGTGATCGTCGGTGACTGGGACAAAGTTAAAGATCAAGTTACGCCGTTTGGTGAAGTGACAATCTACGACTCCGACGGGAACGTGGTAAAAACTCCGGCGAGTAGTGGGCAGTAAAGAAGTAGTCAGTAGTCAGTAGTCAGTAGGCAGTAAGCAGTAGGCAGTAGGCACTACTCTGTCTCAGCCTTTAGTAACACGCTGGAGCACAAACGGACACTGGTCCTGGGACCGCACGCGTCCTCGCGTGCCCCTTAACCAACATTGACCGTGGATCACAGTTGGGTCTTGTCAACTGAGGCCATTCTTGCTTAACGGGCACGCGAGGACGCGTGCGGTCCCAGGACCAGTGTCCGTTCGTGTTCCAGCGTGTTACTAAAGGCTGAGACTAGTTTTTGAGCTCTCGATTTGTTGCTTTTGTACATTTGGTTGAATAGGGTATTGTTTCGCGAAAACCCGTAGCAACAAAGCATTAGTCATTTATAACTGGGCTAATGACCAACAACTGACTACTGACTACTGACCACTGACTACTGACCACTGACTACTGACTACTGACTACTGACCACTGCCTACCGACAACTGACTACTGACCACTGACTACTGACAACTGACTACTGACTACTGACCACTGACCAACGCTCAATGCTCTGCCCCCAGTGCCAAAAGGAAATTCCCGACGACGCTAATTTCTGCCAGCAGTGCGGCACAACGCTCGACAGCGACGCCACCCGCAAATTCATAACTCCAAACTCAAATCTAACTCAGCCGCGCAGCTACGACTCGATTGATGATGCCCGCTTTGTCCCAGGGACCATTCTCGCCGATCGCTATCGCATCGTTGGTCTGCTCGGAAAAGGTGGAATGGGTGAGGTCTATCGAGCAGATGATCTGAAGTTGAGTCATCCGGTTGCCTTGAAGTTTCTTCCTGGCCGTTTCCTGGAAGATGGAGCAGCACTCGCCAGGTTTCATCGTGAAGTCCGCGTAGCTCGCCAGGTCTCCCACAAAAACATCTGTCGCGTTTACGACATCGGAGAGATCGACGGCCAGCATTACCTCTCAATGGAGTTCATCAAAGGCGAAGAACTTTCGTCACTGCTCCGACGAATTGGGCGGCTTCCCGCTGACAAGGCGTTGCAAATTGCCCGGCAGATTTGTGCCGGTCTTGCGGCGGCCCATGAGATTGGTGTGCTTCACCGCGATCTAAAGCCGGCAAATATCATGATCGACGACGAGGGCAATGCACGTATCACGGATTTCGGTCTAGCAGGATTGGAAGAAGAGTTTCGCGAAGATGAATTCGGTGCGGGCACTCCTGCATATATGGCCCCGGAGCAACTCGATGGTAAATCAGTCTCAGTTAAGACGGACATTTACTCACTCGGTCTTGTTATCTACGAAGTATTCACCGGCAAGCGTGCATTCGAGGCTTCATCGCTTCATGAATTGATTGAACTCCGGCGCAGTGACACGACTCCCACCAGCGCCAGCTCGATCGTTAAGGATCTGGATCCCGTAATCGAAAGAGTCATTGAAAGGTGCATCCAGAAAAATCCAACGCTTCGGCCACCGAGTGCGCTTCAAGTTGCCGCGGCCCTTCCTGGCGGTGATCCTCTTGCCGCGGCTTTGGCGGCAGGCGAAACACCCTCGCCTGAAATGGTCGCAGCTGCTTCTAAAACAGGGGTGCTGAGTCCTTCAGTTGCTCTTGGTATGGTTGCCGCACTATTGGTCCGCTGGCTATAGTTTTTTTACAGCTATCGGCGGCCAGCCTGTGTTCGGCGGCAAGCTATTGCGTGATGACTGAGTTTAGTGCTCATGCACGTGACGCTTTACAACACCTCCCTCCGCATCAGCCAATCCGTGTACAACGATAAACGCCTCCTTGTCGTATTCTGCTACGACCGATTTCACTCGACCGATTTCCAACCGTGTGACCACACAAAACAAGATGTCCTGATCGTCGTAAGTTAATCCTCCCTTTCCTTTCAATACGGTCACACCTCGCTCCAGACAGCGAATGATCGCATGTCTAATCTCATTGTTCTTCTCAGACATAATGAATAATGCAGTATGTTCTTCAAGGCCGTGAATCAAGAAGTCGATTGTCCTTGAGGCCGCGAAATAAGTGAGCATCGAATACAGCGCCGACTCGATTCCCAGGAAAAAAGCGGCGGCTGAAAAAATCACAACATTCAAGATCAAAATTACGTCGCCCACGTTCAAGAGGTCGCTTCGTTTGTTGATAAGCAACGCCGCTATTTCTGTTCCATCCAGCACAGCGCCGCCGCGAATCGCCAAACCTATCCCGGCACCAATGAAAAAGCCACCGAACACCGCTGTCAGAAGCCGGTCGGGAGTAACATCCGGAAATTTCAAAAACGCGAGCGCCAGCGACAAACCGGCAATCGCCAAAATGCTCCTGATTGCAAATCCTCTTCCAATCTGTTTGTAAGCAAGAAAAATAAAGGGAACATTGATGACCGGAATTAGAATCGCGAGTTGCCAGCCAAGAACATTCGAAAGCAGCATGGAAACTCCCGTTACACCACCATCGATGAAGTGACTCGAAAGCAGAAATCCTTTTAGACCAAAGCCGGCTGAGAGTATTCCCAATACAATTAGTAGAAAGCTCTTCGACTCACTTAAGAATGTTTTCATTATTGTGATTCCTTGTCGCTAGTTTTGCTTTTAGCAGTGTCCGATATGCTTAAGAGCCTCTTAACTCTTCTCTGTGTCTCTGTGTTCTCTGTGCCTCTGTGTTGAGATCAGCACCTAACCGATCTAAGGGTGTATTTTTAAACACAGAGGCACAGAGAACACGGAGACACAGAGAAGAAATAAGTGTTGCAATAGGCACTTTAGCTTGCCGGGGCTAGTACCTTTGTTTCCCACACTTGATAGAGAAAAAATACGAAGCTCAAAGAACTAACTACAAGCTAAAGCATCTTGGACACAATTTTGTTTATTGACTTGCTTCGATTTGCGATTAACATACACACAACATTCCCCTAACAATAAGAAGGAGTTGCAGCAGTGATCACTTTAAAGGTCAATGGTAAACAACTGCAGGCCGACGTGGATCCCAATACACCACTTCTGTGGGTGTTACGCGACTCACTGGGGCTAACCGGCACTAAATACGGTTGCGGGATGGCCCAATGTGGGGCGTGCACGGTCCATTTGGACGGCCAGGCAATTCGTTCGTGTGTGAAAAAGGTAAGTGATGCTGTTGGCAAAAACATCACGACGATCGAAGGTCTCTCAAGTGATCTTAGCCATCCATTGCAAAAAGCCTGGATTGAAGTGGACGTTCCACAATGTGGTTATTGCCAGTCAGGCCAGATTATGAGTGCGGCCGTCTTACTCGCTGAAAAACCTAAACCGACTGACAACGATATCGACGAAGCAATGTGCGGAAACATCTGCCGGTGCGGAACCTATTCCCGCATTCGGGAAGCCATTCATCGAGCCGCCGAAATGAAAGCGGCTGGAAGGAGCGCCGAATGACAGTCGATCGACGCAACTTTCTCAAAGTCAGTGCGGCTGCCGGAGGTGGCTTGCTGATTAGCTTGTACCTTCCCCAGCTGTCGAAAGCAGACAGTTTACCTGCGGCACCTTTCGCGCCGAATGCGTTCATCCGTATTGGCACCGACGATATCGTTACCGTGGTGGTTAACAAGTCAGAGATGGGCCAGGGACCTTACACATCTCTACCGATGCTGGCAGCAGAAGAACTCGACGCTGACTGGTCCAAGGTCAGGTATGAACCAGCACCAGTGGATCCGGCGTACAACCATGCGGTCTTTGGAATTCAGATGACAGGGGGCAGCACAAGCACATCGTCTGAGTACGAACGCTTTCGCAAGGCCGGGGCAACCGCGCGCGCCATGCTTGTTGCCGTTGCCGCACAAAACTGGAATGTAGATGCAGGTAGCCTGAAAACGGAAAAGAGTTTTGTAATCCACACTGCAAGCGGACGGCGCGCCTCTTTCGGCTCGCTTGCTGATGCAGCCGCAAAACTTCAACCACCCAAGGATGCGCCACTCAAGGATCCAAAGGATTACAAGTTACTAGGAAAACCAACTCGTCGACTGGATACACCGCCGAAGGTTAACGGTTCTGCTCAGTTTGGCATTGATGTATCGGTGCCAGGAATGCTCACCGCGGTTGTGGCTCGAGCCCCGGTCTTCGGTGGCAAAGTAGTTAGTTTCAAAGCAGAAGCTGCTCGGGCCGTACCGGGCGTGAAAGACGTAATCGGAATCCCATCCGGCGTCGCTGTCGTAGCCAACGGTTTCTGGCCCGCGAAACAAGGTCGAGATCGCCTGGAAGTGAACTGGGATCACGGAGCAAACGCTAATCTATCCACCACTACAATGCGTGAAGAGTTTGCGAAACTGGCGAAAACACCAGGTTTGGTTGCGAAAAAGATTGGCGATCCGGCGAAGGCACTTAGTGGTGCAGCAAAAACAATCTCTGCCGAGTTTGAGGTCCCCTATCTTGCACACGCCACGATGGAGCCCCTTAATTGCGTTGTTGATCTACGAAGCGACTCTTGTGAGATCTGGACTGGAACTCAATTTCAAACTGGTGACCGCATGGCCGCAGCTGCAATTGCTGGATTAAAACCCGAGCAGGTCACGATTCACACGACATTTCTCGGGGGCGGCTTTGGACGTCGTGCAAATCCAGCAAACGACTTTGTCGCAGAAGCGGTTCACATAGCTAAAGCAGTCAAGGCGCCAGTCAAAGTAGTTTGGACACGCGAAGACGATATGAGAGGCGGTTATTATCGCCCTATGTGGTACGACCACATGGTTGGCGGGGTAGACACAGCGGGAAATCCCGTCGCCTGGACACATACCATCGTGGGCCAATCGATTCTTGCTGGAACTCCTTTCGAAGGTTTCCTTGTTAAGAACGGAATCGATGACACATCTGTGGAAGGCGCTGCAGATTTACTTTATGGAATACCGAACGTGCAGGTGGATCTTCACACTGCAAAATTGAGTATTCCTGTCTTGTGGTGGCGCTCAGTTGGTCATTCACATAATGGCTTTGCAGTCGAGGCATTTTTTGATGAGCTGGCACATGCTGGCGGTCAGGATCCGTATCAACTGCGACGTAAACTCCTCGCCAACCAGCCGCGCATGAAGGCTTTGCTTGAACTGGTTGCGGAAAAGGCGAAGTGGGGCACTCCAGTTCCTCAGGGTCGCGGTCGTGGAATCGCAACCCACTTTTCATTCGACAGCTATGTAGCTCAGGTCGCTGAAGTCTCCGTAGACAAAAATGGAGAAGTTCGAGTGCACAAGATCGTCTGCGCGATCGACTGTGGCCGGGTAATCAATCCGGATTCGGTCGTTGCCCAGATGCAGGGTGGCATCATCTTCGGCCTCAGCGCCGCACTCAAGGATGAAATAACTTTTGAGAATGGTCGTGTCCAGCAGGGAAACTTTAACACCTATCAAATGGTTCGCATGAACGAATCCCCTGAGATTGAAGTTCACATTATGCCGAGCAATGAACCGCCGACAGGCGTTGGGGAACCGGGCGTTCCACCAGTTGCGCCAGTGGTTGCCAATGCCATCTTTGCGGCGACCGGCAAACGAATTAGAAAGTTGCCAATCGGCCGTGTGAATTTAGCGTGAGAACAAAGAGACCAGGACTAAGTGCAAATGCAGAACAAACGAATGATCGCTTTCGGCTTGGCGTTCCTCTTAATTGGTTTGGTGGTAACTGTCTCGACGCGCGCACGAGTTCAACGCGATGATGCACGTGCGCGCGCTGCCTTCTCGGCGATCGTGCCAGTGCTCAAACATCCAAGGTGTTTCAACTGTCACGCCAATGGCGACTTTCCGCGACAAGGAGACGACAGTCATCCGCACGCACAAAACG
>JBKPQV010000784.1:0-5067 GCA_046734235.1 Acidobacteriota bacterium | reverse complement strand
CTTGATTGGTGGGAGCAGCAATTAGAAACAACCGGTGAAGCACGCATAGCTCGCGACTACCTGGACCAGCGCGAGATCACAGACGAAACGAAAAAAACGTTCCGGCTCGGGTATTCGCCAGATAGTTGGGATGCGCTGACTTTCTATCTGCGACAAAAAGGCGCAACTCAGACGCAGATCGAACGCAGTGGACTGTTAGTCAAACGTGATGATGGAAAATCCTACGATCGTTTTCGTGGACGCTTGATGTTTCCAGTTTTAGATACCCAGGGTCGCCCTATTGCATTCGGCGCCAGGACACTCAAGAACGAAGACGCAAAATACATCAACTCACCAGAAACTGCGGCGTACGTAAAAGGCCGAAATCTTTTTGGATTAAACCTTACACGCGATGAAATACGTCGCAATGGATTTGCGATTCTCGTCGAAGGTTTTCTCGATCTGATCGTGCCTTACCAGTTTGGAGTTAGAAACATCGCGGCGAGTTTAGGGACAGCTCTTACGGCGGACCAGGTGAAGTTGTTAACCAGGTTTGCGCGCAAAGTAGTCGTCAATTATGATGGCGACCGCGCGGGTGTGCAGGCAGCAAAGAAGTCGATCGAGATCCTCTTGGCCGAAGACATCGAGGTCAAAGTTCTAGTTCTCCCGGAGAACGCTGACCCGGATGAGTTCATCAGAAAGTTCGGCGCAGCGGAGTATCAACAGCGGCGAGCTAAAGCGCAACCACACATACAATTCGTTATCGAAAACGCTTTACGCGATCGAAATCTTCACCGGCCGGCAGAAAAAGCTGAGGCCGTAGAGGAAGTACTCCCATATATTCGCGCGATCCAAAGTCGCATTCAAAAGCGTGAATATTTTGACATGGCGATGGATGGATTGCAGATCAACGATCTGGCGCTCAAACGGGAGTTGTGGCAATCACTGCGTTCACCTGCCAACCTTGCGGGCACTGCGACGCAAAAAGTACTAAAGCGAACCGGCGTTAAATCAACAGTAGCCGAGCAACGGCTTTTGGAATTGCTGTTTGCCAACGAAAGGCTTCGTCGCGAGATCTTGCCTGCGTTAGACAAGTCGGATTACGACGAACTTGCTACAGGGTCAATCTTTCATGCGTTAATCGAACTTGATGCTGAAGGCACTCAACCCGACCTCGACAGCTTGAACCGAAAAATCGAGGGAGATGAAACGGCTCAGCAACTCCTGCCCATGTTGCTTATGGGTGGTATGGGGCCCGAGGAAGAGAAAGAAGCTGACATTCGTTTGACCGTTGAGAAATGTCTTGACGCTCTCCGACTGGTAAATATCGACAGGCGAATTCGGGAGTTAAGTTCTGAAATCGCTGCCGCCGAAAGAGATGGAAATGAGGCGAAGGCGGTGGAATTGATCACAGAAAAGTTTGGCTTGGATCTGCAGCGAAAATCGTTCGAGCCTCAAAGTCAGGTTCATTGAGTAGCACGCGGTTTGCTATGAGTTCTTGATCCCGAGTTCATTCAATTTGCAGTGGTTACGTCTGAAGTTGTGTGGAGCTGAGAAGTGAGTATCGAAGATAAGGATCGTGATGATGTCATGGAACGCCTGCTGGAGTTAGGCGGCGACAAAAAATACCTGACGTTTGATGATCTCAATCGAGAATTACCCGATAACGTCGTCTCTCCAGACGATATCGAAGATGTTCTGCAAAAACTCGAGGGCTCCAATATTGCTGTTGCCGATTCAGACGAGAGGCTTCTGGAGCAGGCCTCTGTGGCTGTTGCGGAAGATGAGGAAGAGCTCGAAGAAGATATTGAGCTCGACCTTTCGGCCGGCACCCTGGAGAAAACTAACGATCCTGTCCGCCTTTATCTCCGTGAAATGGGTGTCGTACCTTTGCTAACTCGTGAGGGTGAGGTAGCGATTGCCAAACGCATAGAGCGAGGCCAACTCAAAACGCAAAAGGCCATTGCTCGCTCTCCCATCGCGGTCCGCGAACTGCTAAAGATTGGTGAAGACCTGGAAGCGGGTCGAATTAACATTCGGGAAACAGTCACATTTTCGGAGCAGGCGGAGCTTACTGGTGACGAAGACAAGGCTGATGAATATCGCAGTTGGACAATAGAAGGTATTCAAAACATCAGCAAGATCTACAAGGCTGGTTTGAAGGAGTTTGAGAAGCTCCGGAGCGAGCAAAAGGAAACTCACGGAAAAAAGAGTAAGAAGCTGGTGCGCTTGCGGCGACGAGTTGCGCGTCTCCGCCTGGAAATTGCTCAGGAAATAGGTCGTCTGAACCTTACCGAACGAGCCCGCCAACGACTGATCAACTCAATTCGTGCAGTACAAAAATCTGTACGTGAAGCAGATCGTGAAATTGATACATTTAGCGAACGACTTACCAAAAAGAGGCTTCGACCCGACGACCACAAAGAATATAAGAGGCGAATACTTGCCGCTAAAAAACGGCTAATACAAATCGAAATTGAAAACAATATTCCGCCGATCGAAATAAAACGTTCGCTCCAGGCCATTGTTGTAGGTGAGCAGCAAACAGGTCAGGCCAAGCGCGAATTAGTTGAAGCAAACCTGCGACTCGTAGTCTCGATTGCAAAGAAATACACAAACCGCGGACTGCAATTTCTCGATCTGATCCAGGAAGGCAATATCGGATTGATGAAAGCCGTCGATAAGTTTGAGTGGCGAAGAGGCTACAAGTTTTCGACTTACGCGACATGGTGGATTCGCCAGGCTATCACCCGAGCAATTGCCGATCAGGCCCGTACTATTCGCATTCCGGTTCACATGATCGAAACGATCAACAAGTTGATTCGCACATCGAGATCACTTGTTCAGGAGTTGGGTAGAGAACCTACTAGCGAAGAGATCGCGAGAAAGATGGATATCCCGGTCTCCAAAGTGCGCAAAGTTTTGAAGATTGCGCAGGAGCCAATCTCACTCGAAACGCCAATTGGTGAAGAGGAAGATTCGCATCTGGGCGACTTCATCGAAGACAAATCGATTCTCAATCCGGCAGACGCGGTTGTCGCTTCAAATTTGCGAGAGATCACCGACGAAGTGTTAGCAACGCTCACACCGCGTGAAGAGAAGGTAATTAAGATGAGATTTGGTTTGGGAACTACGGGATCTGAACACACCCTCGAGGAAGTGGGCCAACACTTCGCCGTTACTCGCGAGCGTATCCGACAAATCGAGGCCAAAGCACTCCGAAAACTTCGCCATCCATCACGTTCGAGAAAGTTGAAAGCCTTTCTCGATGGCGCCCCGCACTAACGAGTTTTTCTTACTTAAACGTGAGGAATGCAGTACTCCTTGCCGTGTGGTCAAACTCGTAGTTATAGGTGTAACCCGGGAATTCAATTGGAATAACATACTGAACTCTAACTTCAACCCGGTTGTCCCGCGCAGCAGGTGTAATGAGAGCGTTGGACGGCACCTCATACTCAGCTTCGCTCTTCAACAACTGTTCCCCAACCCAGGAAACCTGGTAGCCCTGCGTAGAACAGACATCAACGTAATGCTGCATCAAGTCTTTGAAGAGGTAGGCGCGATAGGCAACCGGAACGTAGAGATAACCAGCGTAAGCCACACACGCAATCACTGCCAAGGTGATTACCAACTTAAGCGTCGCACCACCGCGTTCATTTGAGCGATCCTTGTTCATGAGTGGGACTTGTCTTTCTGTCTCCCAACTGATTGAAGACCAGTGCGCAGTGAGAGACGTAACAACTTTGCACTTATCTCACGTCCAGGAACAATTTTTGGAGAACCAATTCTCTCAAGTAATACCCAGTTGATTTGACCTGCAACGCTCTTCTTGTCGTGTTGCAATGAACGTAAGATTTGGTCCAAGTCCAGGTCATCAGCCTTTGGCAAGTTTCCGCAAAGGCGAACGGCCTCGCGTACAGATTCTAACTCCGACTCTGGCAGCAAGCCTATATTCTTTGAGAGTTCGGCAGCTACTAACATTCCGTAACCGACAGCCTCGCCATGACGAAAAACTCGGTAGTTGGTTATCGCTTCCAACGCATGAGCCGTCGTATGCCCAAAATTTAGAATTCGACGTGACTTCGAATCGACTCGATCTGTAGCTTCGCGTTCGTCACTCATTACGATCCGCGCTTTGAAACCACACTGGCCGGCGATCAACGATTCAAACTCCGGCGTCTGGATCGTCGCACTATCCTTACCCACCTGCCGCAACATTTTTACTGTCGAGTTAAAGAGTGATTTGTTGGCAACGATCGACTGCTTAACCATCTCGCAAAAGCCAGCGACCAATTCGCGTTTCGGGAGCGAAGAGAGTGTCTCAGTATCTATTAAGACAAGTGGTGGTTGATAAAATGATCCCACCATGTTCTTACCTACTGGAAGATTAATGGCCGTTTTGCCGCCAACCGATGAATCTATTTGGGCCAACAACGTCGTCGGCATTTGAATGAAAGGAATTCCGCGCAGGTAGATCGCCGCTGCAAAACCAGCCAAATCGCCTACCACGCCACCTCCCAATGCAACCACTAAATCGTTTCGCTCGAACCCATTATTCGCAAGAAATTGCACAGCCTGTTCAAGAACTCGAAAAGATTTATGCCGCTCGCCTTCGGGCATTAAGAATTCAAAGATCTGGAAGTTTTGTCGGGTGAGACTGCTGGTTACGTCGGGGCCGTACAAACCAAAAACCCGTTCATTTGAAAGCAACAAGACTCGCCGTGGTGAGAATGACTCCTTGATCAGCTGGCCCAGGTCTCTGCGAATACCGGCAGCGATTTTGATCTCGCTTCGTCTGATATTTCCCTTGAGTGAGATGTGGATCCGATGCATTTAGAAAAGCGATATCAACAGGTGAGATCACAAGCTTGAAAATCAACGCTGGATTCTAACACGTCTGTTGATATCCGATTCTGCTGTAACTTGGAACGAAAGAATCTTAGGCATGAAAAGCGAATGGGCGCGACATACGTGGGAGTGCGTCGCGCCCATCCATATTCGTGGTTACTGTCCTCACCCCAGCAACCACTTGAGACGGAGGATCCACCAACCGTCTCTCTTGCCCCACAATATACATCGCAACGCCCG
>JBKPQV010000783.1:0-3941 GCA_046734235.1 Acidobacteriota bacterium | reverse complement strand
ATTCGTGCTGCCCTCGGGGCTCGCAGCCGGGACATCATCCGACAACTCGTGACCGAAAGTTTGTTGCTTGCTGCGTTGGGCGGCGCATTGGGAGCGTTGGGAGCAGTCTGGGGCGTTGGCCTGTTGGTGAAGCTCGCACCTCAGGATATTCCGCGTCTTGATCAAATCGGAATGGACTGGCGCCTTTTGGGTTGGACAGCGTTGATCTCGCTACTAACAGGTGTTGTTTGCGGGTTGAGACCAGCCTGGCAATGCGCACGATTGAACTTGAACGAGACGTTAAAGGAAGGCGGGCGCACTTCTACAGAAGCAGCTGGACAACGACGCTGGCGCAGTGCACTGGTCGTCGTTGAGCTGGCTCTGGCGGTGATGCTACTCACAGGCGCCGGTCTGTTTCTCAAGAGTTGGTGGCGATTACAACATGTCGATCTCGGAATCAATCCAGAAAGAGTATTGACAGCCTACTTCGAGCTTCCGGATGGTCGATACAAGGAAGAACATCAGTT
This sequence comes from Acidobacteriota bacterium, assembly GCA_046734235.1. Classification (GTDB taxonomy): domain Bacteria; phylum Acidobacteriota; class Blastocatellia; order Pyrinomonadales; family Pyrinomonadaceae; genus PSRF01. Next base: position 3,435 of record JBKPQV010000783.1, on the reverse strand, counting down.
CCTAAATTTTTATGAGCAAATGCTCAATGATGTGAGAGCACTACCTGGCGTTCGCGCAGCTGCACTAAGTAACAGCCTGCCACCGTACAGCACAGAGTTTTCCGATGTCTTCTCGATCGAAAGCCGCCCGGTTACTTCCGGTCAGATCCCACCTATCGCCTATGTCATTCGCGTGAGCCCCGACTATTTTCGAACGCTCGACATTACTCTGAAACGCGGTCGTTTCTTTACAGACGCCGACATTAAGAGTTCGCAGCGGGTAACCATCATCAACGACACATTACAGCGGCGCTTCTTTCCTCATGAAGACGCGATCGGAAAACGAATCAACACAGGCAACGACCAACAGCCTATCTGGAACGAAATAGTCGGAGTAGTTGGAGATGTGAAATACAACGGCATGGCTGACGAGGTACAACCAGCTTTCTATCAACCGCTCGCGCAGGCTCAATCGTCATCGATTAACCTAATACTCAAGACTGATACTGCTGACCCGTTAGTTCTTACACCGCCGCTGCGTAACCTGGTTAAGTCCATTGATAATGAATTGCCGGTTGGAATGGTTGAAACCATGGACCAGCGAGTTGCCTTGGATACAGCCCACCCACGTTTTCGGGCTACCTTGATCTCGGTCTTCGCGGTGCTCGCGCTGGTCCTGGCCTGCATCGGTGTCTATGGAGTGATTTCGTACTCGGTCGCGAATCGCACACATGAGATCGGTATTCGAATGGCTTTAGGGGCTGGCTCTTTTAACGTGCTGAAATTAGTCATCGGACAAGGAATGAAGTTATCACTCGCGGGCATATTGATTGGACTACTCGCAGCATTTGGGTTGACGCGTTTAATGCACAAGTTGCTCTTCGAAGTAAGTGCTAGCGACCCATCAACATTTATTACCGTTGCAGTGATCCTTTCGGCAGTAGCGTTGTTCGCATGTTACATACCGGCACGCCGCGCAACGAAAGTTGATCCTTTGACCGCGTTACATGACGAATGAGCTGGAGTTATTCTTCCCTTAATTGGTCAAAGTTCTCTTACGCGTTCTGCCAACTTCGCCGCAACTGACTGCGGATCCTCTCGGGACGAATAAGTGACAGGTTTACCAATTACCAGAGTAATTTCACCCCGTCTTGCAAAATATCTTCGTTCTTTCTTGAGGCCCCACAATCCATCAATTCGAATTGGCACCACTGGAACACCCAGCTTTTGAATTAACAAACCGGTACCTGGCATAAATGGATTCATCGCTTCATGCTTTGTGCGCCGGCCTTCGGGAAAGACGAGCAGGCTGGAGCCGCGGTCAATCATTTCACCAGCATGCATAAAGCTCTGGCGGAAACCGCTCTTTTTTGGCATTGAAAACACGTTGAAGAAGAAAACGACTGAGATATAGTTGAAGATGCCGAGCAGACGCGTTGGCAGGTTAATCCTGGATCGTGGATGACGCCACTCTCGTAATAACTCTCCTTCCATAGCAATGCCCATCTTGTTTCGAAGTCTGCTTGGTAGTGCCAGTAGAACCAACGCTTGATCGGCCCGGGTAACGTGGTTGCAAATGAATACCAACGGGCCCTGCGCATTACGCAAATTTTCCCGGCCTTTGATTTTAGGCCAACCCATCAAACGCGTGATCGGCAGGATAATCAAATAGAGCATCACAATTCTTAGCCAACTCAACGGCCAACGCTGTTGCCATTTCGGGTAAGGATATGGCGCTGATGCTTCCTGCCGGCCTTCCCGCATTATTTGCTCTATTTCGGCTACAGTCGTCGCTTCGGTAAACGAGGCTTCATCTATAGTTACTTGATAACGATCCTCGAGTGCGCTCAACAACTCCACCCGAGCGAGCGAATCAAGTTTGAGATCAACCCCCAGTTTTGCAGACGGGGCAATTGTTGAAGAGTCGTTTTTGCTAATGCGCTCAATGATCTGATGCAAGTCATTTGAGTAGCCAGATAGAGCGACAATGCCAGGGCTATTCAAAGTTTTACCGTTCAGCTCACTTCTCACGAATTCTTCGACTAGCCGCCTTTGAATTTTTTGCGTTGCGGTACGCGGGAAATCTTCCCCTCGCCACACAAACCAACGACGAATTTGTTGATGCGTTGCTAGTTCCCTATTCACCCGACTGATCACAACTTTGGGGTCAGCGCCTAAATCGCGCATTAGCAAAACAGCAAACGGTTCTGGCCCATGCGAAGCTTCAAATTCAATGATTACTGAGGCCTTGATCTCAGGTTGGCGATTCAACTCGACCTCTAAGTCTTCTGGGTAAATATTTAGGCCTGATGATGTGACGATGACTTCTTTCTTTCGTCCTTTGAAATAGAGATTGCCTGCTTCGTCAAGCTCACCAAGATCACCAGTGCGAAACCAGCCATTAGTTGGACTCGACTGATTCGTCTTTCCCCAGTAACCCGGTGAAACATTCTCACCTTGCACCAGGATCTCACCATCCTCGGCCAGTTTCACTTTCTGACCTCGCAAAATTTTGCCTATGGAGCCATGGCCACGTCTGAACGGATGATTGACGCTAATTAACGCCGCCGTTTCAGTCATGCCATACCCTTGAATGACGGCATAACCGAGCCGCCGCCAAAACTCTTCCGTATCTGGACTTAGCGTTGCCCCTCCTGAGACGAATGCCCAAAATTTCCACCCGAACTTTCGATGAATCTCACGAAATCTCCACCAACGAACCGCAAAGGATCGACCCGCTGACGAAGCAAAAGCACTTCGGAAATTCGCTTTCCCGTAGTCGTTCTCGATCTTTTCTCGTAGCGAATCAAGAATTCGCGGTACTGCGCAAATGACCGAAATTCTTTCACGTTTAACTGTCTCCAAAACCTGCGATGGACTCAATGACTCTTGGAAGAAAACCTCACCTGAGAGCAACTGTGGTACAAAAACACCCATGAATTGTCCGAAGACATGGCTCAATGGCAATAGATTTAGAAAGCGAACCGGATGAACCAGCCGCTTCCACTTCTTGTACTTGTTAATCTCTCGTTCGAGTGGCGCCAGATTCGCGACCAGATTTCGATGAGTTATGCAAACGCCTTTAGGTTCTGCAGTTGTTCCTGAAGTAAAGACAATCTCTACTGTATCGTCACCATTGATATCTGTTGTGAAATGGGACCTTGATGAATGGTGCGCGATCTGCGAGGTCAAATCGTCGAGCTCGATAACCGGTAGACTTTGTTCGATCAACCTGGAAGAGACCGCATCACAAAGCGCAAGCTTTGCTTCAGTCTGCTCGTGAACTCGTTTTACAAACCCCGGCTCACTCTGAAGATCAAGGGGAACGACAATTACTCCACGGAGGAGACATCCAAAAAATGCCGCAACCCACTCGGGACTGTTTTTAGCCCAGAGCAAAACGCGATCGCCTTTTACGATTTTTCTTACCGCCAACTCTTCTGCGAACTGAAAGGC
>JBKPQV010000782.1:0-3834 GCA_046734235.1 Acidobacteriota bacterium | reverse complement strand
TCTGGGCCGTCATCTGGATTGGATTGGCGCTTGGAATTCTCTGGCTTGCGATGCGCCTGTATGTGGCTGGACGAGATCGAGGCTTCCAACCTGATTTGCCTTTTGAAGAAACACCGTCAGTCTAACGTCGAGCATAAGAACGGGGATCGAGCAAAACCCACTAGCCTTTCGAGGTTAGTGGTTTTTTGCTGACTGCAGCGCCGAATCTGTCGCCAACTCCCGCTACGACCGCTGGTAGTAATTCATCGCCGCGACTAAGTTTTGACCGCAACAGTCCTTACTGTTTTCAATAACGACACCCTTTTCCAATTCTCAAGCGGAGAAATTATGCAAACAATTCCGATTTCTGTCCGTAGCGTGCTTCAACGAATCTCAGGGCGCTACATTTGTCGTATTCAGGCACTGTCCCTCGCACTAATTACAATAGCAAGCTGCAGTCTAGTAAAAGCTCAGTCACCTAACACGGCAAGCATCATAGTGGTAGCAGTTGACCAGAATGGAGCTGTCATTAAAGACGCAAAAGTTTCGGTAGTAAACGATGCTACTGGCGCCACTCGAGATGTCGACACCGGCAACGATGGCAGTATCACTGTTCCCGCGCTATCTCTCACGGGTACTTATACGGTCACAGTGACCAAAGATGGGTTCGGCACTGAAGAGCGGAAGGGCATTGCTCTACGATCTGGTGAAACCGCGACTATCCGGGTAACGATGAAAGTGGGCTCATCACAGTCAGAACTAACTGTGTATGGCACGGCTGAGAGCGTTCACGCGAATCCGCAGATCGGGTTACCGCTAAACACTTTGCAAATCGATAAGACTCCGATTCTTGGTAGGAAAGTAACGACGCTCCCACTCCTCAATTCCGCTTTCCGGCAAGGCAAAGGAACTGGCGACCTCTTTGTTAATGCAACCTATTTCATCACAGGTGTCGGCTCACGCCGAGCTACGACATTCACGCTCGACGGCGCAAATAACGATGAGGCATGGGGACGGCAAACGGCTATCGCGACACTGCCACTTGGCGCTGTTCAGGAAGTCAACGTTCTGTCAAACGCATTTTCTGCAGAGTACGGATGGACGTCCGGACCCGCGTTAAATTTCATCACTAAATCGGGCACCAACGATCTGCACGGTGAAGGACTTTTCATGTATCGCCCGGGCGCGTGGCAGGCAGAGAGCTTCTCAACTGATGGATTCTGTCCACCATCAGTTTCCACTTGCGTCACTCCTTCAACCTTGCAGGCGATTAATCCTGTAGACATTCCGGATCAACTTAGCCAGATTTCCGGAACCATCGGTGGAGCCATCAAAAAGGATAAGACTTTCTTTTTTGTCACCTCGGATTACACACATCAGAATCGCACCACATTTCTTTCAACTTCTTTGCCAACGTTTGTTCTGCCAGCAGACGGTAGCCTCGATTGGGTTGGTCACTATAGGCAGTTTCTCTTCAACGGCCGATTGGACCACAAGCTCACGCCGAATCAGAACTTGATGTTCCGATTCAACATGGATCGTTTCTACGACGATAATCCTCAAGATGCTGTGGGTGGTACAAACGCACCAAGCGTGGCGCGCAAATACTCCCGTAGATCATGGACGCTACAGGTCAATCACACCGCAGTATTGAGCTCGAAACTTCTAAACGAAGCACGGTTCGCGTACCTACATGGCGATCCCGTCACTCTTTGGGAGGCTCAAGACCTTTCAACCACCTATACACGTGCTGGCGCGGTTCCCTTTACCGTGGGCCAATCGCGAATGTCGGATCTCTGGGGTCACCAGTACCAGTTCTCTGACACTCTTTCCTGGTCACACGGGATTAACTACTTCCGCTTTGGTGGCGGCATTATCCATCACACTTCAGGTGGAACTGGCAGCGAACCTGGCACTGCAGTTCTGGGTACGTTCACATTCCGCAACACAACCACTGCACCATTAGATCAGCTGACACTTAACGACGTGCAGAACTACACCCAGCCAATTGACTTTGGTATCAACAGCTACGAACTCGGTCAGTGGCTCATCACCGCTTTTGCACAAGACAGCATCCACGTTCATCCAGACGTTACGCTGGACCTCGGTCTGCGATATGACCGCCAGACTTTGACCACGGCAACAAAGAACTTTCAACCGCGTGTTGGTTTGGCCTGGCATCCTCGCGGCGATTCGCGCACTTCGATTCGTGGCGGATACGCCATGTACTACACGCAAATTCGCACCAACGCTCTCGCAGGGTATCTGGTTAATGGACTTGATGGCTTAACAACCTATACAGCTACTCCAGGTCAAACCGGATTCCCGACGTGCTTGTTTGGATCTTGTCTCCCAGTGCCACTTGATCCGCGAACAGTACCAGCAGGGCAGCTACCAGCTCGTGACATCACTATCAGGGCGGGACAACGTGCTTTCTACCAGCAGCAATTTGCCAGGTACGGTTTGAACTTCAACCTGCTACCGTATTATCCGGATGAGTTTGATAATCCACGCAGTCAGGTATTCACCGCTGGCGGAGAACGCGAAATTGTTAAAGGCTTCTTTGCGGGAGCGGATTATGTACACCAACACCTAAGCGGTATCGATCGGACAATTGATCTAAATGCTCCATCGATTTTCGATCGCACAGCCCCAGGACAAACTCGTAGCGTAGCCACAGCGAATACCACCAGACCAATTTTGCCAGTCAACGGTGGCGTTCGTCAGGTAAATGTATTAGTCAACTATGGGGTTGCGAATTACGACGGGCTACAAACACTCTTCAGTTATCGCGGAAACTCTCGCATGTTCGCTTCGGTCAGTTACACACTTTCAAAAGCGAGAAATACGACTGAGCCTGACGGCAACGGCATTGGTCCAAACCAAAGCGTCTTGTTGCGTTTGGGCGGTGATGAACGTGGTCCAAGCGTCGTTGATCAACGTCATCGCGCGGTGCTTACTTTCAGCTATCGCTTCCCCTACGACATCACCGCAGGAACCGTCACGATGCTGGCTTCAGCACGACCGTTCAACGCCACCACTGGCGTGGATAACAACGGTGATGGCATTAACAACGATCGTCCAGTTATTAATGGAAGAGTAATCAGCAAGTCGGCATTTCGCGGAACCGCTACTCAGGATGTTGCTACCTTTATCGAAGGTCGCATCAGAACGTCGGAACGAACGAGCATCATGCTGAGGCTGGAAGGATTTAATCTTTTCAATCACGGTAACTTCCTCGGACGCGGCGTGACTACCTACGGTGACGGAGCGACAGCAGCTTCAACATTTGGTCAATTCGTCGGCGGCGTTGGATCGGCGACGAACGCGATTCCAGCATTCGCTAACATCGATCCACCGAGAATGTTCCAATTGCAAGCCAGGTTCATTTTCTGACCTTCAAGTGAGGCGAGATCGGAATAGGACCAATAAGACTAATAGGACCTCTTAATATTGGTCCCATCGGTCCTATAGGTCCTATTTCTTTGTCCTATTTAGTCACAGTGTATTGATCGAAGTAACTTACGCTGTCGGTTTTGGACCAAACACCAATCTTTCCAGATACAGCTTCTGTCAGCCTGTAGTCGAGCAGATGCTTGCCATCTAATGAGGCGCCTAATGCCGTTCCATTAACTGTGATCTCTAAGGTGTGCCAGGTGTTCAACTGTAATGGTACGTTTTCGGTCCCGCGCTTCACAAACGAACGCTTCCCCCTGTTGAAGGTCCACAAAACAACATTGTCTTCCTTGCCATTGAAGCGAACCGTCAGGTAATCGCCGTTCGGTTTCAAGTTAAACAAGATGCCCGCGCACTGATCTAACTTTCCATCAATCAACTTAAAGCGAATGCTGATTG
>JBKPQV010000781.1:0-23604 GCA_046734235.1 Acidobacteriota bacterium | reverse complement strand
GTGATTGATTAGTTCTTGGTCTCGCTCCAGCGGAGCGACATGTTTATAGTCATAGACCATCCGTGAGATCGCGCTCCGTAGGAGCGCCATGTGGAATTGGTGCCGGCGGGTTCATTCTCTCCCCGGTCACGTCCGCAACGCTGTCAATAATTTGAATCGCCTTCGCACATTGCACTCCTCCGGAGCGCGGTTCAACGCAGCCTTTAATGCTATAAACATCTCGCTCCTCCGGAGCGAAGACCAATAAGCCCCAGAACCAAATGCCAACTCATATCAAACAACTTTTCGATCTTTCAAATCGGGTCGCTATCATCACGGGCGGGTCGCGTGGACTCGGTAAAGAAATGGCTGAAGGACTTGCCGAAGCCGGTGCGTCACTAATGCTCTGTGCGAGGCGCGAGGAGTGGCTTGCACCAACCGTTGAAGAGTTCCGTAGCAATGGATTCAGGACGGAAGGTGTGCTATGTGACGTGTCCAATCCAGATGAGGTTCAAAAGTTGGTAGACAAAACTGTCGAAGCTTACGGCAAGGTCGACATACTCGTTAACAACGCCGGTGTAAGCTGGGCTGAACGCCCGGAGACAATGCCGTTGGATAAATGGCATCGCGTTATCAATACAAATCTGACGGGAGCTTTTCTTGTTGCCCAGGTAGCAGGGCGTGAGATGCTCAAGCGCGAGCGGGGCTGCATCATCAACATAGCATCGGTATCAGGCTTGCAGTCTTCAGCCAATGGGCCACACTATGTTGGCTACGCAGCAAGTAAGGCGGGGATGTTTGGACTAACTCGTGAGCTGGCGGCTTCCTGGGGACGACAAGGAATCCGGGTTAACGCCATTGCGCCTGGCTTCTTTCATTCGCGTCTTGCTGATCCGGCACTGCCACTCGCTGAGCCTTCGATCAAGGCTCGTAACCCGATTCCGCGTGTTGGCGATGAAGGCGAGCTGAAAGGCGTTGCGGTATTCCTTGCGTCGGATGCCGCTAACTACATTACGGGCCAAATCATCGTCGTTGATGGAGGACGGACAATCGTCTAATGAGCCAGGCAAAAACTAGTGTGACTCCCGAATCACCATATGCCGCGCGACCGTGGCTGAATCATTACAACTTCTGGGTACCGGCGCATATGAATTATCCGCGTCGACCCTTGCACGAGATTCTTCGCCAGACTGCCGCTGAGGTTCCCGATCGCCCGGCCACTGCATTTCTAGGTAAGCACCTGACGTTTCGCGAAATCAAAGAGCAGTCGGACAAATTTGCGACCGCGCTTTCGCGCATAGGGATCAGGCAAGGCGATCGCGTTGGCATTATGTTGCCAAACTGTCCTCAGTATTTGATTACGACTTTCGCGCTATTTCGTTTAGGCGTGACCGTCGTAAACGTAAATCCAATTTACACGCCGCGAGAAGTTCTCGTGGTCGCTAAAGATTCAGAGATGTGCGCGCTAGTTACGTTGAGTGCACTGACGCCTGTCGTTATGGGGGTATTGGATCAGACTGCGATAAAGTCAGTAATCATTAGTTCACTCGAAGAGTATTCAGCGGCCGCGACACCTTGTCCTTTAATTGATGGCACGTTGCGGATGTCAGAACTGATGGCATCTGTCGAAGAGTCAGACCTGCCGGCATTGACGATTAATGTTGATGACGATGTAGCGGTTTTGCAGTACACCGGCGGAACCACGGGTGTTCCAAAAGGTGCGATGCTTACGCACGCAAACATCTTCGCAAATGTAATTCAAACTGAGCTCTGGGGAAATCGGGACACACGACGTGGTGAAGATTGTTACCTGTTGGTGATCCCGTTCTTTCACATCTACGGGTTCACGGTTGGGATGGTTGAAGGAGTTTGGCGTGGAGCACAGCAGGTCTTAATTCCAAAGTATGATGTCGAAGTTGTTCTCAGTGCGATCAGAGACTACACGCCAACCTACTTCCCGGCAGTACCAACGATCTATATCTCACTTTTAAATCATCCGAAGGCGAAAGAGTACGGAATCGATCGAGTGCGCCACTTCAACAGTGGTTCAGCTCCATTACCGCTTGAAGTCATCGAACAATTTGAACGCATTACTGGTGGAACTCTGAACGAAGGCTACGGTTTGTCTGAGGCCTCGCCCGTCACGCATTCAACTCCGTCGCTGGGAAAACGAAAGCCAGGAAGCATCGGGCTTCCACTTTCGGACACTGACATAAAAATAGTCGATCTCGAAGCAGGTTTACGTGAGGTGCTGCTCGGTAGTGAAGGTGAACTGTGCATTGCCGGTCCTCAGGTGATGAAGGGTTATTTGAACAAGCCGGAAGAGACTGCGATAGCTTTGCGTAAGGATGAAGCTGGACGCATCTGGTTGTACACAGGTGACGTAGCGCGAATGGATGAGGATGGCTACACGTACATCGTGCAACGCAAAAAGGATCTGATTTTGGTAAGCGGTTTTAATGTCTACCCGTCAGAAGTTGAAGGCGTCTTGTATTCACATGAGTGCGTAATGGAAGCAGCAGTAATCGGTATACCTGACGCCTATCGCGGTGAATCGGTGAAAGCGTTTGTTGTACTGAAACCGGGAGCGACTACGACGGTTGAGGAATTGATTGCACACTGTGAAAGTGGACTAGCAGAGTTCAAAGTACCGAGCGAACTAGTGTTTCGAGAGAGCCTGCCAAAAACCGCAGTTGGGAAGATTCTGCATCGAGTGTTACGCGAAGAATCTAAATAACAAGAAGACATGCGACTACTTGAAGAGAAGGTAATCATCGTTACCGGAGCAGCGCGCGGTATCGGCCGCGCTTGTGCGCAACTGTTTGCCGAACACGGCGCTAAGGTTGTGCTTTCAGATATCGACAGTGAGCCAACATATCAAGCCGCCGGACATCTCGAGTCGATCGGCGCACAGGCTGTCGCCTTGCCGGGTGATGTTACGAGTTCTGATTTTGCGCCAGGCTTGATTAAGGCTACGTTAGATCGTTTTGGACGAATCGACGCGATTGTGAACAACGCAGGCTACACCTGGGACGGAACAATTCACAAGATGTCAGACGAGCAGTGGGACGCGATGCTTGCCGTACATCTCACCGCGCCATTCAGGATCATTCGAGCAGCTTCTGAGTACCTTCGTGAAACAGCAAAACAAGAGAAGGCAGAATTCGGTCGCGCTAATCCCAGGAAGATCGTCAATATTAGTTCCACTACCGGAACGCGAGGAAATGCCGGACAGGCAAACTATGCAGCAGGTAAAGCTGGAATCATCGGAGTCACGAAGACTTTAGCGAAGGAGTGGGGCCAGTTCAATATCCAGGTTAACGCGATTGCATTTGGCTTCATTGAAACTCGATTGACGAAAGCCAAAGAGGAAGGCGAACACATTTCTCGTGAATCATCCGACATCGCGCTCGGTATTCCTCAGGCTAATCGCGATATTGCGTTCAAACTGATTCCGCTCGGTCGCGGCGGCACACCTCAAGAAGGTGCTGGCGCTGTATTGTTCTTCTGTTCAGGTTTGTCGGATTACGTTTCAGGTCAGGTGTTAGAAGTTACAGGCGGGCTCTAGTCTTTTCTCTGTGTCTCTGTGTTCTCTGCGTCTCTGTGTTTATTTCAGAGTTTCGATTAACTGAGCTTAGTTTTGAACACAGAGACGCAGAGAACACAGAGACACAGAGAAAACGATCAATCCAATGGGCTACTCAATCAAACGTGTCGCAGTAATCGGTTCTGGAACAATGGGTGGGGGTATCGCCGCGCACGTGGCGAATGCGGGCATTCCTGTTTACCTTCTGGACATTTCTCAACCTGTCGTCAGTGCATCACTTGATCGGCTCAAGAAATCAAAACCGCCTGCGTTCTTCACTCCGCAAACGGCAGATCTCATCACCATCGGAAATCTTTCGGACAACTTCGACTGGATAGGCAAAGCTGATTGGATTGTCGAGGCGATCGTCGAAAATTTAGAAACCAAGCGGGAACTCGTAGCGCGTATCGAGAAAGTAAGAAAGCCAAACAGCATCGTTTCGAGTAACACTTCGGGAATCCCGATCTCCGCAATCGGTGCCGACGCTTCTGAAGAGTTCAAGACCCACTTCCTCGGAACACATTTCTTCAATCCTCCTCGTTATATGAAACTCCTCGAGGTGATTCCAACATCGGAGACCGCGCCTGAAGTTACGGAGTTCATGAAGACCTTCTGTGAAGCTCGCCTCGGAAAGGGAGTTGTGCTTTGCAAGGACACACCTAACTTTATCGGGAATCGTTTCGGATCAATCTCAGGTGCAGTTACTCTCAACTACATTCTCGAAAACAACTACACAATAGAAGAAGCTGATGCGGTCCTCGGTCCATTGATCGGTCGACCAAAGACAGGAATGTTTCGTTTACAAGATCTCGTTGGATTGGATGTTTCTAGTTCAGTGGGAGAGAACCTGTACGGTTTGATTGAACATGACGAGTCGAGAGAGGTTTTACGTAATCCTAAGTTGAGACACGTGCGCCTCACTCAAATCGAACGAGGCAGACTTGGTGACAAGACTGGCCAGGGCTTTTACAAGAAGCCTCCAAAAGGAACCAAAGGAAACATTCAATCCCTCGATCTACAGACGCTCGAATACCGGGATCGAATAGAACCAGGTATTCCTTCGATCGAAGCGGCGATGAAGATCAAGTCGCTTCCGAAACGGCTCGAGTTTGTGCTGGCGCAGGACGATAAGGCAGGTGCGTTAGCACGGCACGTCATTTACAACTCTCTCGCGTATGCAGCGCGCAGAATTCCTGAGATTACTGACAAACTTGTTAACGTCGATCGTGCGGTCCGATGGGGCTTCTCCCACGAGCTTGGTCCGTTTGAAATCTGGGACGCGCTTGGGGTGCGTGAGGTAGTCACTGCGATGGAGACGAACAACATAGCGATCGCTCCGTGGGTTCAGGAAATGCTCGCTGCGGGGCACGAGAGTTTTTATGTCTCCGCCAATGGCCGGCTCAGCTATTACGATCCAGCCAGTAAGTCATACTTAGTTGAACCGCTGGACAATAGAAAAATCGATCTCGCCGCTCTAAAAGCTACGGAAAGGGGGCAGGCGGGGACGCCTGCGCTCCCAGGACCAGCGTCAGTATTTAGAATCACCGGGGGTGTTGTTCTCGAGAACAAGAGCGCGAGCTTGATTGACCTTGGCGATGGCGTACTTTGTCTTGAGTTTCACAGCAAGATGAACACGCTGGATGCTGATATACGAGACTTAATTAACGAGTCAGTTAACGAAGTTGAGAAAAACGATTGGCTCGGACTCATAATCGGTAATCAAGCAACGGACTTTTGTATTGGAGCGAATCTCAAGCGCGGGATTGCTGAAGCCGATCCCAATTCAATTGATCAAAGCGTCAGAGGTATGCAAGACGCTTTCATGCGAGTCCGATTTTGTTCTAAGCCTGTTGTGACTGCACCTACTGGTAGAACACTCGGTGGCGGTGTGGAAATTGCGATGGCTGGATCGGCAATCGTTGCCTCGGCAGAAACATACATGGGATTGGTTGAGGTTAGCGTTGGTATCGTGCCAGGCGCGGGTGGTTGTAAAGAGTTGGTGCGAAGAATTGTTTCCCCCGCGATGCGCGGCCCTAATAACGATCCTGTTCCGTTTCTACAGCAGGTATTGCAAACAATTGCTATGGCGAAGGTATCCACTAGTGGAGAAGAAGCACGCTCGTTTGGCTTTCTCAACTCGAACGATCACATAGTTATGAATCGCGAGCATCAACTTGCCGAAGCTAAGAAGTTGGCGCTGGAGTTAGCAGTCGAAGGATATTCAGCACCGCAGCGCACGAAGAGTTGTTATGCAGCGGGACGCGATGCGCTGGCCGCGTTGCGTGCTGGTTTGTTTGTAATGCAGCAAGGTGAATTTATGAGTGAGTACGACCTGAAGGTTACGAACAAAGTTGCGTACATCCTGTGTGGAGGAGACTTATCGTCACCTCAATGGGTCGACGAACAACACTTCCTGGATCTAGAACGAGAAGCCTTCGTTGAGTTGTGTGGAGAGGCAAAAACTCAAGAACGAATTAGTTACATGTTGGAGACCGGAAAGCCGTTGAGGAATTAGTTATGAATGAAGCAGTAATCGTCGCAGGGGTTCGCACTGCGGTTGGCAAAGCACCGCGTGGAACGTTACGAACAACGCGTCCAGACGACATGGCCGCAGCGGTCATTATCGACCTCTTGAGACGCTTGCCACAGCTTGAGCCCGCAACTATCGACGATGTGATCATAGGTTGTGCGACGCCCGAAGCTGAATCAGGCGCAAACGTCGCTCGCATCGCAGCGTTACGCGCGGGGTTACCACACGAGGTTCCAGCAGTAACAGTTAATCGTTTTTGTTCTTCAGGCTCACAAACAATCGCGATGGCGGCCGAACGCATCATGGCAGGCATGGCCGAGTGCATTATCGCCGGCGGAACAGAATCGATGAGTTTGCTGCGTGGCAATACAAAGTTCAGGCCCAATCCGTACTTAGTTGAACATCGTCCCAATGTTTATCTCAGCATGGGAATGACGGCGGAGAACGTCGCGAGAAAGTATCAGGTTAGTCGTGAAGACTCGGATGCGTTTTCGTACCGAAGTCACCAGAAGGCGCTCGAAGCGCAGGCAGCGGGACGTTTGCAAGATGACGGTATCGTTCCGCTTGATGTCGAACTGAGTGAAGTTGCGGACGGCGGTGGAATCAAAACAAGGAAGCTCACTTTCGAGGTCGACGAAGGACCACGGGCAGACACCACTACTGAAGCACTTGCAAAACTTCGTCCTGTCTTTCATGCGCGTGGCAGCGTGACTGCTGGAAACTCGAGTCAGACATCCGATGGAGCTGGTGCTGTGGTTGTGATGTCAATACAGCGAGCGAATGAACTTGGCTGCAAGCCTCTTGCACGTTTTGTTTCCTACGCAGTTGGTGGTGTGCCTCCTGAGATAATGGGAATGGGACCAGTGGTTGCAGTTCCAAAAGCACTGAAGCGGGCCGGGCTTGAATTGAAAGACATTGATTTAATCGAACTAAATGAAGCCTTCGCTTGCCAGGCGCTCGCAGTGATGCGTGAATTGAAGATCGATGAAGAACGCACAAATGTAAATGGCGGTGCTATTGCTCTCGGTCATCCGCTCGGAGCCTCAGGTGCAAAGTTGACGGTTCAACTGCTCGGCGAAATGCGTCGACGAAGCTCACGATACGGAATGGTGACGATGTGTGTTGGCGGCGGACAGGGAGCGGCGACAATAATTGAAAATCTTCAGAATTAGTCATGGCTATCACTCAAATCGAAAACATTGCGGCGCTAAAAGATTTCGTCGGTAAAGAAGTTGGTGTCAGCGATTGGCTTGAAGTTTCGCAGGAACGCATTAATCAATTCGCCGAAGCAACCGAAGACCGTCAGTGGATTCATGTGGAAGTCGAACGATCTGAACGCGAGTCGCAGTTCAAGACAACCATCGCACATGGCTTCCTGTCGTTGTCTTTGTTGAGCGAGTTAGGAAAGCGAACGATGTCAGTCGGTGGCGTTCGCATGGGCATCAACTATGGTTTGAATCGCGTGCGGTTTGTTTCGCCTGTTCCCTCGGGAGCACGAATACGCGGTCGTTTTACGTTGGCTGCAGTTGAAGAAGTGAAAGGCGGCGTGCAAGCAACGTGGAATGTGACTGTCGAACGGGACGGTGGTGACAAACCAAGCTGCGTGGCTGAGTGGCTTGTTAGGTACTACGACTGAATGAGTAAAGCACTCGCAAAGACATCCGACACGAAACCTGTTCGTGATAGTGAACAACTAGAGTGGGCGGCGCTAGCCACCTACGCTCGGGAAAAACTTGCTGAGCGCTTAGGTGAAAGTTTTGACAGCGATTCTCAAATGACTGTCGAGCAGTTTCCGGGTGGACATTCGAACCTCACTTATCTACTTCGCTTTGGTGATCAGGAATTCGCAATGCGCCGTCCACCGTTCGGACCAGTGCCGGCGAAGGCGCACGACATGGCGCGTGAGTGTCGAATCCTTTCGGCGATCCATCCAGTGTTTCCACTCGCTCCAGAGCCTTATGTGCTTTGCGAAGACGCGAGTGTTATTGGGTCAACCTTCTACATCATGGAGCGGCGACGTGGTGTTGTGATCCGCCAGGAAGAACCATCGGAGCTTTCTGACAATCCGTCTGAACGTAGGCGAGTAAGCCAGGCGATGGTTGATGTGCTTGCTGATTTGCACACGGTCGATATTGCGAATCATGGACTCGATTCATTGGGAAAGGCCGAGGGTTTTGTCGAGCGACAAGTAAAAGGTTGGAGCCAACGTTGGGAGGGTTCGAAGACCAGTGAGCAGCCCGAAATGAATGCTCTGTCTGCGTGGTTAGCGGAGCGATTACCTGCAAATCCCGGTAAGCCAACGCTACTGCACGGTGACTACAAACTCGACAACGTCATGCTCGATGCAAACGATTTGGGAAGAGTCGTTGCGGTGTTTGATTGGGAAATGAGTGCCGTTGGGGATCCCCTGGTTGACCTCGGGATCTTTTTGGCTTACTGGGTCCACACGGTTCCTGCTGGTCAACGTGATTCGTTGACGTCGGTCACGAGTAGAGCAGGATGGTTCACGCGCGATGAGATTCTTGAACATTATGCCGCGCGAACCGGGAGAGAACTGACAAATATTGCATTCTATGAAGTCTTCGCTGTCTTCAAGCTCGGCGTCGTATTGCAGCAGATCTTTTATCGATACCATCGCGGACAAACTGATGACGCTCGATTTGCGAAGCTGGACAAGCATGTGGAGAAGCTCGCGCATATTGCTACTGCTCTAGCGCAGTAGAGGATGTCCGTCAGGCTTGTGGCCCCCGGGGCAGTAGCCCGACTGTCAAGGAGGGCTCACTCTGGAGCTATCGATCCACGGTCGCTGAGCCCTCCTTGACAGTCGGGCTACTGCCCCGGGGCTACAAGCCTATCGGACATGAACCCCGTGACTCATTACTAATATGAAAATCAACGCAGCAATCCTTTGGGAACAGGGAACACCGCTCTCGGTTGAGCAAGCCGAGTTACTGCCTCCACGTGAAGGTGAAGTTCTCGTCGAAGTGAAATCAGCGGGTGTCTGCCACAGCGATCTACATCCGATCCGCGGTGACTGGCCTACACGCACTCCGCTGGTGCCCGGACACGAAGGTGCCGGGGTCGTTCGCGAAGTTGGACCGGATGTGAAGAACTTGCAGGTAGGCGATCATGTCGTGTTCTGCTGGGCGCCGCCATGCGGTAAGTGCGAGATGTGTGTTACTGGGCGACCTGTACTCTGCGATCGTCTGCCAAAGACAAGCTACCGGAATCAACTGCCTGCGGGTGGTTCACGACTCCGAGCGCGTGACGAGGAGGTCAATCATTTCAACGCCACTGCCTGCTTTGCAGATTTCGCCGTTGTTGCGGAAGAGGGAGCAATCAAAGTTGACAAAGAGGTTTCATTCGACGTTCTTTCGACACTTGGTTGCGCAGTTGTGACCGGTATTGGAGCGGTGTCGAATGCTGCGCAGGTGAAGCCGGGATCGAGTGTCGTTGTGATCGGAGCAGGCGGTGTTGGGCTGAATGTGATTCAGGGCGCGGTGCTCAATAGTTGTGCGCCAATCATCGCCGTTGATTTGCGCGAATCAGCATTGGCCTTGGCGAGAGTATTTGGTGCAACGGACACGATCCCTGCGACACAGAAGGTTGCCGAGGCTGCGCGTGAACTGACAGCCGGTCGCGGAGCTGATTATGTGTTTGACACGGTCGGATCGACTTCGACGGTTCCGTTGGCGCTCGACTGCGCGCGAAAAGGTGGCGCGGTAGTTGTGACCGGGTTGGCCCGCCAGGATACAGTTGCGTCGATTCCGACGTTTGGGTTTGTGATGCAGGAGAAGCGACTCATTGGATCGTTGTACGGATCAGGAAGTCCGGCGTCAGACATTCCGGAGTTGGTGTCACTATATCAAGCAGGGAAGTTGAAACTTTCAGAGCTCGTCACACATCGTTATCAATTGAACCAGGTTAATGAGGCGCTGGATAGCTTGGCGTCTGGTACTGATGCGAGAGGGATTATTGAGTGGTGAATGTCCGATATGCTTTAGCTTGTCGTGGTCTTGGTAAATACGAACACTAATTGGATGAAGTCGGTACCACCTCGCGGTAGCGGGGGGCCTCACACGGACAATCGGATTTTACGTCGCATCATGATCTGGCCCACCCGCTACCGCGAGGTGGTACCGACTTCATCCAATCGAGCGTTCGTGTGACCCGGGACCCGACAAGCTAAAGCATATCGGACATCAAGAACGCATTTGTTTCCCGCAAAAAGATTTCCAACTGATCGTGATGCAACCAGTGACCAGCGTTTGGAACATTGATTAGTCGGTAGTCCTTCAACGCTTTTGCCCGTCCATCCTTTTCCGGATCGCTGGCCCAACTCTCCAATCCACGAAACAACAGGACCGGACATGTGATACGTTTGTGTAATTCACTCGTTTGCGTAACGTCGAAGCCATACGGCGGCCACGCGCGCACGTACGGATCAAACTTCCATGTGTAAGAACCATCGGCCATTCGATTTGAACCATGCAGCGTGAGATGTGTCGCCATTTCCTCAGAAAGATGCGGATTAGCTTCTCGCATGCGAGCAACCGCGCTCTCGAGGTCTTTGTATGAGCGCCTTTGCCGATGTTCGACATCTCGGGTTTGTTCAACCCAACGCCGCAATCGATCTGGAAAAGGATCTCGCTGGGAGTGATGTGTTGGTGGAGGGCCCATACCTTCGATAGCTACTAACTTTGTAACGTTCGAGGGAAATGCGCCGGCGTAATTGAGTGCGATTACACCACCCAGAGAATGCCCTATCAGCGTTAGAGGGATTCCAATCTTTTCGCAGAGGGCAGACAAATCAAGCACGTGTTCTCCAACTGTGTAACTAGCGCCGGGAGCCCATTCACTATCGCCGTGGCCACGCAGATCGAGTGCGTAGACGTGATAACGATCAATCAAACCAGCCGCTACCCAGTCCCAACTTCTCGCGTGATCCAAGCCACCGTGGACGAGAATAAGAGGCGGCTTATCGACAGTTCCGTAATCCCAATAATGAAGTCTCAAACGATGCGACTCGAAAAAGAGAGACGTTGGCTCTGTTCCTAAGGGAGTGGTTGAGACAGCCGTGGACATCGTCAGTGCGTTCTCAAGAATTGTAGGACTGTGTTAAGCGACAACTCGTTTTGATCTGTGGTGTAGATGTGTGCAGCGTTTGGTATCAGTTTGAGTTCGGCTCCGCCAATGCGTTCTGCAATGAGATTGGCGTTGCCAGAAGGTACCAGACGATCCGTCTCGCCATGCAACACCAGTGTCGGAGCTTTGATCTGGTCGAGCCGGCTATAAGCCTCCCACGCCAGGATTCCTTGCAGTTGTGCAAAGTAAGCTTCCGGTCTGGGTAGCCATTGTCTACGCACTGCGATGTCTTCGTCGATTAACGCCCTTGGAGTATTTGTATCGTATATGAACGGTACTGCCGCTTCGAGTGAGGCTTCCTGGCTCGGCTCACGCTTGGAAAGGAACTCGATAACCTCTTGTTCAGTCCTGACGGCGTTAGGTCCTCCCGGGGAAGTGCAGCCGAGGACAAGTGAACGCACCCGTTCCGGATACTGAAGCGCAAATTCTTGCGCGATCATTCCTCCCATCGAAACGCCGTAGATGTGCGCAGTCTCCACCTCAGCCGCATCCAACACTGCTCGTGCATCTGAGGCCATCAACGTAATCGGATAAGGGCCTGCTGGAATATCGCTCCGACCAACGCCCCGATTATCAAAAGCAATCGTTCTAAACTCCTTGGCTAATGTGGGCCTGCTCCGATGCCACATAACTGATGGATAGCCCAGACCCATGATGAGTAGGACCGGTTCGCCTGAGCCAAGTTCGTCCCAGTAAATCTGTGCGCCTTCGTTACTAGTAAATGGCATCTATGTTCTCGTGGGTTGACCTTCTGAGCTTCTTGCAAAATCCTTTTGCCGCGGAGCGGCCTAAGCATAAAGCCCAGGGTGTAACGAAGTGGAACCCTGGGGAGTTGTTGAGGTGATCGGTGCGTCCTGAAAGGACGCGAGACCGATTGTTTAAGTTTGCTAACCTGACCCGCGATAATTAACCAAAGTATCTCATCCTGCAATTGCACGGGTCATTAATTCGGCGCTCCGCTTCGCTTCACACCCAGGCTTTGGCCTCGCGTCCTTTCAGGACGCACCTATCACCGCCACATCTCCCCAGGGTTCCGCTTCGCTCCACCCTGGGCTTTATGCTTGGGCCGCTCCGCGGCAAAGATTTTTCAAGAGGCTCCTTCTATCAACTCGATTAGTATCAAGTCTGGCCCTTCGATGAACGCATGAATCAGCTTTCCATGAACATCTTTTCGAACCGGTTGGACAATCTTAACCCCTGACTTCCTTAAACGATCAATGGTTTCCTTTAGATTGTTGACGCTGAAGGCCAAGTGATCAACAACGCGACCTTTGGTTGAGACCAGGTTAGTCTGCTGCTTCCATTGATCGGCATACGCCTTCTTTGGATACTCCACTGGATAAATGATTATGTTTATGTTGTCCATCGTGAGCGATGCACTTGGTCCGATTTGATGATCACGATAAAAGCGTGTAGCAGCAGTCGAGTTACGAAGTAGAAGGCCAAAGTTCTTCACGTACCAATCAGCGGCCGCTACCGGATCAGCACTGAATAAATGCAAATGACCGAAACGATGATTGCTCGAAGTGTTCAACTCGACTAACCCGTGGTCTGGAGTTTCGACATAAGCATAGAAAAACCTGCCGCTGTTGGGCTGACCCCCGAGGATGTCGCTGATATCGGTCAGTGGAGTGAAAAACCTTGTACCCATCTCGAGCTGCTTCTGGTAGGTGCTGCGCATGTCTTCCGCACCCCATCCGAAGTGCCAGATTGAAGATGTCAGTTCCCACGCTGGCGCGGTCTTTACTTTGTTAAAAAGTAACCACGACTGTCGCGTCCAAACGGCAGGCTTGTTTAGAAACCTGCCTTCCTCACAATCGAATTTACTTGTGTAGAACCTGATAGCTTGAGCGACATCTGTTGTGTTCAGATGAAGGTGATGAAAGTGAGCGAGTTGTTGAGATTGGGATGGCGCTTCAACGTTGAACAGGAAAAGGCTGATCAACGCATAGACGAAACGAATGAAGACTCGCGGAGAAGGTGCCATCTCAACTAATCGTCAGCTCTAACCCACCCATAAACGGCGTTGCTTCTTTGTCCGCCGCCATCAAGATACGCACTCTTGATTCGCTCGAGCGTATCGGCGGGTAATGCTTTGCGTTTCGCTTTGACATCGATCTTGTAAAGCTTCGCAGCGTTCAAGCCGAATATCTTTGCCTTGTCTTGCCTGGTGAGTTTTTTGTAGCCAAATTTCTCGCACATGTCGTCGGGCATCTGGAAACGCTTAAACGCATCGATGCCCCATTGAGGTGAACCCCACCACAAACAGTCCGTCCCCCAAACCACTCGATCAACTCCGTAGTACTTAATGTCCTTTCCCAACCCGTGTGCAGCCATCACCGGATCGATGACCGAGAGTGTGTTGAAGAAGCTGCCGAGCTCACAGTAGACGTTGTTCATTTGCGGATTGCGCTTTTTGATATCCATTAGCACGTTGTGCCATAGAAAATCCCCGGAGGTTGGATCGTACTGATTGCTTTCTTTCCAATTCGGTTCACTCGAACCATGTTTGATGGCGGAGTGATAGACAACAAAACTGAAGTCGGGATTTCTCAACGCCGCCTTCTCGATGTCTTTTGGATTTGCGAGGTGACCCAATGTGCGCGATTGATATGAGTAACCCTTGTGCACGCTGATGATCTTCATGCCACGTTTACGCGATTCCTCGATGAAAAATTGAGCGTTGTCGTCGTCGCATTGAAAGCCATTTCCAGACTGACCTGGATCGGTGTGGCAGTACCATTTCCACGAACTTATGCCGTAGACGTTTATCTCGCGATCCATCTGTTCGAGGAGACTCGCCTTGTCCATCGAGTCAGTGGTTTTGTTCCAGTAGTGATTCGGAGCGAGGTTGCCATGGTTGATAGCTCGTTGCGAACCCGCGAGGTCGTTGATCTCCTTTCGAGCTTTCGACATCAACCAGCTTGGCAGAATCTTTCCCGACGTGCCTGGTGTTCGTTCCATGTCCACGAGCACCTTGTTCTCTTTATCACGGAGCAGTTCTCGTCCGGGCACACCGGAGATAACCACCATCATCGTTTCACTGTCGAGAAACATCTCCTTGACGAAGTTTCTGAACCCATAGGATTCCGGATCATTCTTCAGTTGGAAGCCCATGTTCTTCACAAACTCAGCATTGCGAAAACCGCCGATAGAAAGACCGTTGGTAAAGTGAGATTGGCAGTCGATGATGAAGTACTCACTCTTTGGAAACTTCTCCGCAGTGGCAGCTGCTTCCCATGTCTCGATCTCGTCGACATCCCAAATCTTGGTCGCGAATACTTTGTTTTGCGCAAGGAAACAAGTAGCGAGGCCCATGGTGCTCGCCATGAAAGTTCGACGATCGATGTTGAGTTTCTTGATTCGAGTTTCGGCCAACTCGCCAATCAGATGTTCGACTTCTTTTTGGGGCTCCGATTGAGGGCGGGGAACGAACTCCTCATTCGAAACAGCCTGTGTTGGCATCGGATAATCGATTCCCTTGCGTCGATCGCGTAGAGCTTTACGGATCCACATGCGCTTGGCTCCTATGGTTGGTTACTGGGTTGGGCCTTCTGCTTACCGAACGGTCGGTAAGGTAGCATTGAGTAAGAATGCGGTCAAGAAATGTCCGATGTGCTTGTACGTGCGCCAGACTAACTCTTCTCTGCGTCTCTGCGTACTGCGCCTCTGCGCTTAGAAAGGTCTTAGTAGTGCGTAAACATTTTCAACGCAGAGGCGCAGAGTACGCAGAGACGCAGAGAAGAAATGAGTTTTGCAAGTGGGTCTAAAGAATCTCGGACATTACTTCAGCGACTCCCACAACAGCTCTGCCACATCCATGACGCGCACATCTCGTTCGCCTTTTCGTGCATTGATCCCGTCTTCCATCATCGTCATGCAGAACGGACAGCCGACAGCCAAAATGTCTGCGCCGGATTCGATCGCTTCGCTTGCTCGCTCCTGGTTCACTCGCTTGTCAGGTGGTTCGTCGATGAAACTCATTCCACCGCCGCCTCCACAGCAGAAACTCTTCTCTCGATTTCTTTGCAATTCAACCGAACTCTTTGAACTGATCTGAACTAACTGCCGCGGCGCATCGAAGATTCCGTTCTGCCTGCCCAGGTAGCACGGATCATGAAATGCTACTTTCTTCTGCGACACCGAAGACGGAGTCAGTTTGCCTTCCGTGACCAACTTAGAAAGAAACTCGCTGTGGTGATAGACCTCAAACTTTCCACCATACTGAGGATACTCATTGCGAAAAGTATTGAAGCAGTGCGGACACGACGTGACGACTTGTTTTACCGCGTGTTTATTCAAACTGGCGACGTTGTCTTTGGCGAGAGTTTCAAAAAGAAACTCATTACCTATTCGTCGCGCAGGATCACCTGAACATTTTTCATCGCGACCCATGATCGCGAAATTTACACCGGCCTTCTCCAGCAGCTGTGCCGTTGAACGCGTCACCTTTTGGTTTCGCTCGATCAACGCACCGCCACAACCCACCCACAACAGTACCTCAGCATCCTTTGCCTCGCTCAAGTGCTTGACGTTGAGTCCTTCTGTCCAATCAACACGCGTCGCATTGGTTCCACTGAATGGATGCCCGCGTTTCTCGAGCGACATAACTGCTGCCTGCATCGACTCGGGAAAATTGGCGTCTTCCATTACGAGAAACCGGCGCATGTCGACGATCTTTGGCATCTGTTCGATAAAGACCGGACACGCTTCAACACAGGCCGCACAAGTTGTGCATTGCCAGAGTGCTTCAGCTGAGGTGGGAGTATTTGGCTCGATGATAGCCGCATCAACGCCCTGACGCATTCGATCGCGAAGACTAAGAATTATGTCGCGAGGAGAAAGTTCCTTGCCTACTTTGTGTGCGGGACAAACTGCTGTACACCGACCGCACTCGGTGCACGCATCCAGGTCCAACAGATCTTTCCAGGTGAAATCGTCGAGTGAGTTGATGCCGAAGCGTTCGGTCTTCTCGAAATCAATCGGTTTTAGTGAGGCACCCACCGGCTGCAGATTGGCAGTGTAGATATTCAGAGGTGCCGTAATCACGTGCATCATCTTGGTGAAGGGAAGCCATGCCAGGAAACCAAAGCTAAGCACGAGGTGAAACCACCATGTAAAGCGATGTGCGGTCGCGATCCCGGCTTCACTCAAAAAAGATCGGGAGAGTCGAGCCACGACATTCCCAAATGGTGACCATGCAGCCCACGGATCATTTGTCGCGGCGATCCGCCAACCCTCCAACAGAAACCCCTGAACACAAATCAAAGCGATTACGCTGAGGATGATAGTCGCTTCATCGGTGTACACGAGCTTCCGGGGCCGACTGACATAACGACGAACTGAGGCCATCGCGATACCGATCAATACCAGGGCACCGAACACGTCGACGATGAACGATTGGAAGTACAAATAGAAGTTGCCCTGCATGATCGACGTGCCGAAATCAGCGTCGAGTGCGACAACTGTCGTTGCAATTGTGAGGATGACGAAGCCGTAGCTTATAAACCGGTGAAAGATTCCAGCCTGAGTGTCGCGGGCCGTCCGTGCCTGACCAACTGCCTGACTGAGTAGGAGTTTGATTCTGACACCAGGATTGTCGAAGCGGGTGAGCTCTTTACCGCGTTTCCATTTCTTGAACTGCCTGTAAATCCCGTAAATAAAAACTCCGAGTGCAGGCAGCAACAGAACATACATCAACCAGATGTTTGAGATGTTCCAGTAGATCTGGCGCGTCGGCACCGCGGGAGTCATGTTCTGGAGTTTTGAATTGCTTCGAGTTTTTCGCGGAGAAGAGGAACGACTTTTCGATAGTCCTCGACAATGCCGAAGCGACAGTGTTTGAAGATAGGCGCGTCGGGGTCCGTGTTGATAGCCGCGATGTTCTTCGCTTCCGAAATGCCGGCCATGTGTTGACTGGCGCCTGTGATCGCAATCGCCAGGTAAAGATCCGGACAAACCTTCTTTCCAGTTTGGCCCACCTGCCAGGTCGGAGGAACCCACCCGGCGTCACAAGCGGCACGCGAAGCGGCGAGTTGCGCTCCCATCAGTTCAGCCAGTGGCCTTAGTTCCGCCGCGAAAGGCTCGGGGCCACCGATTCCGCGTCCACCGGAAACAATCACACGCGCCTCTTCCAATCGAGCTTCGCCTTGAGCTTCTTGCTTACGTTCAATCACCTTCGACGCTCGAGCGTTTGAGACGTCGACTTGAACGTTATTTACAGGTGATGCAACCGGAAGAGATTCGGCCGGAGCAAACGATCGCGCCCGCAACCAGACAACTGCCGGACTTCGTTTCAAGGTGATGGTCGCTTGTGCTTTTCCTCCGTACACCTGGCGAATGACGTGCAGCTTGCCTTCACTGATTTGAAGATCGGTAGCATCGCCCACCGCCGAACCATTAAGTCGGTGCGCGAGACGTGGCGTAACTTCCTGACTGTAACTGTCGTTTCCAAAAAGAACCGCACGAGGTGCTAGCTGACGACATACCTGGGTAATGGCGCTGAGGCTTGTTTCAGGTTCGTAGTCACTCTGGTCAATCACGATTACTTCATCAGCAAGTCTTGACAGTTCAGTGCTGATGCTTTCGCTATTTCCGCCGAGCACTAGGGCTTTGAGGCCAACGCCAAGACCTGTCGCCAAACGCCGTCCTGCTCCGGCCAGGCCTTGAATCCCCTTGTCGAAGGCTCCAACAGCAAATACACAAATAATTACGTCGTTCATAAATTCAGGCAGCGCTTGTAACTTCAACAATTCGTTTCGCGAGCAGCTCAACTTTTTCATCCAACGTATCGCCCGAAACAAATTCACAGGCGGAATCCTTTTTTGGGATCGAAAGGTCAGACACCTCGTAATAGCTATTTCCTACGCGGGCTTCGACGGTATTGACTCCGAGATCTTCGAGAGTCCACTGAGTTAGTGGTTGGCGAAACGACATCATTACATCTCGAACTTTCGGAATACGCGGAACGTTGTGCTCGTCGTTTGTAATGCTGACGACGATCGGTGTTTCAGCTTCCAGTAGTTCCCAACCGGAATCAGTCTGCCGTTTTAGATGCAGTTTGCCGTTCGCCGCTTTAATGTTGTCGACAAAGGAAACACAGGGAAGTTCTAACTCTTCAGCGATCAATCCAGCGGTTTGTCCGGCGCCCCAGTCACCGGCTTCCCGGCCAACCATGACCAAATCAAAGTCGCCGAGCTTCTTAATCGCCGCAGCCAGGACCTTGGCGACAGTGAAAGGATCGGGATTCGGATTTCCGTCGTTAACAACGAGAGCGGCGCTGTCGGCTTTCATAGCCAGTGCCTTCCGTAGAACGTCTTCTGCGGTTACTGCGCCGAAACTGAGCACAGTTATTTTTGCGTCAACGCCATTCTCGCGAAATTGAAGAGCCGTCTCCAACGCGTTTTCACAGAAAATATTCGTCACCAGATTAGCCGTACCACGTTCCGCTTCCAGCTTAGCCGGATCGATGCGGAAGTCTCGTACAGGAATCTCCGGATCGAGTATTTGTTTTAAGCAGACAAGAATGTTCATGGAAGGCGCGGTCTATTTGTTTTTCACTACGCGAAGAACAGACTTCTTGGATTGCTGGTCTGAGGCAAGTAGACCATTCAGTGCAATCTTCGTGATCTGATCAGCCACTTGCTCCTGGCTCATTTTGCCGTCGTGCCGGAACCAGCGAGACAGCCAACTGATCATTCCAAGTAAGCTGAAGGTTGCGGCCGTAATATCGACGTCCTGCAGTTTTCCTTGTTCCTTAAGTGTTCTGAGAAGTTCTCTTAGTCGATTGAAGTAGTCGCGTTTGCGCCGGGTGATGATTCTATTCTGTGCTGGTGTCAGGGCAGTAATTTCGTCAACGAGAATCGTAATTGCTCCCTGGCCTCTCGTAACGAGTTGTGCGTGGGTGGCGATGATGAAACGCAACCGCTCCTCTGGATCCTCAATATCGCCAGCGGGCGCTGCGACCTCTTCGTCGAGTTCGTCGAGGCCGAAGTTCATGATGTCAAACAGTAGTTCCTTCTTGCCGTTGATGTAGTGGTAGAGACCAGCCTTGGTCATGCCAAGCGCGTTGGCGATATCGTTGATTGAAGTGGCGTCATAGCCTTTGCGCAGGATGATCTGGGCGGCTGTACGATAGACCTCCGCCAGTCGTTCGTTTGATGAAGCCGATTTCTTTTGTGTCTTGGAAGTAGTCATATGATTGGAGTACCTGGTTCAATTTCGACTCAGTCTGAGCTCTATTTTAGGCAACCTCCTGGAAAATCTCTGCGTCTCCGCGTTCTCTGCGTCTCGGCGTCAATAATGTTCTTGCCAACTTAAGACTTTTTCAACGCCGAGACGCAGAGAACGCAGAGGCGCCGAGAAGGAATTTCAAAGGGAACCATTACCAGGATATTGCGTTGAGTTCGTGCAACGTGGTAACTTACCGACCGTCCGGTAGCTTATACATCTGATACGCTCAACGCGTCAAATAGCGCTTCAAATTTGATCTGCGCCGGTAATGAAAGAACATCAGAAGTATAACGGACACCTTCGTGCCTGGGGAAAATATTGTTTACGACCTAGACGTCAAGTTTCGATTGTTTGAAGGAGCCATCAAACGATGCTAACGAGAAGCGTGTTCGTTCTCGCCCTACTGGTCTTTGTCCTCGTCACTTTTATGTCAACGAGGAATACGAGCAGCGCAAAGACGGTCCCAGTTACACCACCAGCTGATGTAACGTTTTCAAAGGACGTCGCACCAATTTTTTACAAGAGTTGCACGGGTTGTCACCGTCCTGGCGAGATCGCGCCTATGTCGTTGTTGAATTACAAGGACGCTCGACCCTGGGCGAAGTCCATTCGCGAAAAAGTTTCCAATAAGGAAATGCCACCCTGGCACGCAGATCCGAATCATGGTGAATGGCGAAACGACCGGCGTCTTACGCAACAGGCAATCGATACGATCGTGGCCTGGGTTAATGGCGGAGCGCGGGAAGGTGATCCAAAAGATCTTCCGGCAATGCCCGAGTACACGCCCGGTTGGAGAATTGGAAAACCCGACGAGACGTTCTCCGTTCCTGAACAGTCAGTCCCCGGCGATGGGGTCGTGGCTTACCAGTACCTGACGGTTCCGACAAACTTCAAAGAGGATCGTTTAATCACTGCTGCTGAGATTCGCAGCACAGGTAACCAGGTAGTTCACCACGTGATTGTTTTTATCCAGGAGCCTGGCACCACACGAGCAGAAGGACGACTGTTAGTTGGTTTTGCACCAGGTGAAGATCCCACAGTGTTTTCACCAGGCTTCGCACGACGTGTACCTGCCGGATCGAATCTGGTTTTCCAGATTCACTACACGCCGAATGGAACACCAGCGAAGGACGTCACTACTGTTGGGTTGATTTACGCTAAAGGGCCAATCAAGAACATAGTCATAACTCGTCCTGTGCTTCAAACTGCGTTTGCAATCCCGGCGGGCGATCCAAACTATGAAGTGAAGTCGCAATACACCTTCAACGACAACGCTCATGTGTACAGCTTTATGCCGCACATGCACCTGCGTGGAAAAGACTTCATTTACCGGGCTGTGTTCCCTGATGGAACAACGAAGACTCTGTTATCGGTTCCCAAATACGACTTCAGTTGGCAGACTTATTACGTCGCTAAGGAACCGATCGCTGTGCCAAAAGGGACTCGAATAGAATGCACCGCTCACTACGACAACTCTACCAACAACAAGTTCAACCCAGATGCGACGAAGATCGTGAAGTGGGGCGATCAGACGTGGGAAGAAATGATGATCGGTTGGATGAGTTTCGTTTACGATAATCCGCCAGCACCCAAACCCGCGGAGAACAAGATCTCAGGTCAATAGCACCTATGTTTTGTAAGCCAGCACGGCGGGTGATGTGAGTGAAATCTCCTTCGCCCGCCGTATTTCTTGTCATCGCAAAAAATATTGCCTCAAAGTTTGATTAAGTGATGACTAGTTTCCTCGCACACTGAATTGAAGCCAATACCATCGTGAATGTAGCGGTGATGGTAAGAATTAGTTTTGACAGAATTACAGGATTTTCAGGATTTTGCTTACCGTTATTTGCCTGAGTTAGATGAGGGTCATTGCATAGCCCATGAAAGAGATCAGATCATCATTCTTTGTACTCTTTATGTTGGTTATTCTGATCGTGCTTTTCACGCCGAGAGGAAGCGTCTCTCACGAACCAGTTACTACAAACATTCGCTTCAATAAAGAAGTCATTCGCATCTTCCAAAAGCATTGTCTCGCCTGCCATCAACAGGGCAACGTAACCAACGTCGCCCTCAGCGACTTCTTGTCGGCTCGTCCGTGGGCAAAGGCATTCAAAGAAGAAATTCTCGAACGGAGAATGCCACCGTTCCAATCTATGAAAGGATTTGGGAGTTTTCATAACGACTACACACTAACGCAGCACGAGATGGATCAGATCGTTTCCTGGGTTGAGGGAGGTGCTCCAAAGGGCGTTGATAAAGATCTACCTGTCGCTAAGCCAGTCCCCGTTTGGCAGTTCGGAACTCCTGATGTTGAGTTGAATGTAAATTCCAACAGTGGTGACGAGTATCGCTGTGTGGCTGTGCCGACAAACCTGAACCAAACGCGTTGGCTTCAAGCAATCGACCTTCATTCCACCAATGAAGCACTGCATTGCGCTACCTTTTTACTCGTGGAGAGGTCAGCGGATTGTGATTCGAAGACGGCGGAAGTCCTGGGCCAATGGATTCCAGGTGCGGAACTCCCACACTTTACAAACGGCGCTGGCAAACGGTTATTACCCGGATCGCGGATCCTCGTCAAAGTTCATTCTCTCAAACCGGCCGAACGAACAACGGCGTCGTTGGGCTTGTACTTTACGAAGGAGTTAGTCACCCACAATGCGCGAGTCTTGTCGTTTGAATCGTCAACGACAACCTTGAGCGTGGTAAGCGTCAACCAGACATTAACTCATCCCGCCGAAGCTGTTGCCATTCGTCCTCTCCCATTTCCATTTGCAAAGTCCATACAGGCGACCGCCTATTTTCCCGACGGATCGCGTGAAGT
This sequence comes from Acidobacteriota bacterium, assembly GCA_046734235.1. Taxonomy (GTDB): domain Bacteria; phylum Acidobacteriota; class Blastocatellia; order Pyrinomonadales; family Pyrinomonadaceae; genus PSRF01. The sequence goes on along the minus strand of JBKPQV010000781.1, from coordinate 1,308 downwards.
TCTCATCTGGACGATGAGCTACAAGTACGACTGGCAACCTACGTATCAATTCAAGAAGCCAATTTCGCTGCCGGCGGGAACGCGTGTTGAGCTACTGGCCTACTTGAGCAATACACAAAACAACATGTCTCTGCGTTTATGTGAGTTGACGTTGGTTGAGGCGCGGAGGAAGCGCTAGGCGAGTCATGAAGAAAGTCATTCCTCTTTTCGTGTTTGTTGGTTTACTGCTGCTCAGCGTCTCTTCTCTGCAAGCACAGAAGAAGCAGACAAGTGAGGAGGAGACTTACTACGTCTGTCCAATGCATCCCGATGTGACGTCAGAGACTTCAGCGAGATGTGCGAAGTGTGGGATGCCAATGATGAAATCGCGTCGACCCGAAGAAGCGGAGTACGACGTACAAATACACACCCTTCCGGCGGTGGTGAAGCCAGGGCAGCCTTTTATTCTTACGTTCGACATTACTCACCCGAAGTCAGGCACTCCGATCTGGGATTTCAATATTTTTCACGACATGCCGTTTCACCTGTTCGTAGTCAGTCAGGACTTGGATTACTTTGCTCACATCCATCCGAAGCAGGGAAAGGACCACCGGTTCTCGATTGAAACGTCCGTCCCAAAGGCGGGAGCATACTTCGTCTATTGCGACATCTTCCCGGTTAACGGATTGCCACATGTCATTCAACGAAGTCTTGTTACCGAAGGATTCAAGGGTGATCTGTTCGCGCAACGTGCACGATTGAAACCGGATCGTTCGTTGACGAAATCTGTTTCGGGAATGCGTTTGGAACTTACGGTTAGTCCAAGTGCCCCCGTTGGTGGAAAGAATGTGACGCTCAGGTATCGAGTCGTCAACGAAATGACGGGAGAACCCGAAACTGTATTACAGCCCTATCTTGGGGCCTGGGGGCACACCTTGATTTTGTCAGAAGATGGAAGAGATTACGTGCATTCGCACCCGAGTGAAGTAATTTCGGATGGAGCGGATCGCGCTCAGACTCGAGGTGGACCTGATATCGCCTTTGAGGCTTTCCTTCCTCGCGCCGGACGCTACAAGATCTGGTCACAGTTTCAGAAGAATAATGAGGTCGTGACGGTATCGTTCACGATTGAAGCGAAAGGTTATTGATTTACGATTTGTTGATGAAGATTCTGGTTTTGGCATTGTTGGCAGTAACACTGACGCCAGGGTTCCAGGAGCAGAAGTCGCTCGACCCTGCTGCATGGGGAGGAAACCACATCGGCAAGCCTATACCCGAGTATGTTCATGGAGACGAATGCTTGTTTTGTCACCGGAACAACATCGGTCC
>JBKPQV010000780.1:0-3176 GCA_046734235.1 Acidobacteriota bacterium | reverse complement strand
TCGCGATGGAAAACGATTACACCGTTTCGGACGTTGTCGAAGTCGGCAAAGCTCAGGAAGTAATTCTGGGAAGTAAGGATGTTTTCACCTCGGATGACGGCACCGAGAGTATCCTTGCTGGCGACATTGACTAAACATCTACGGCTCTAACGTTTTATGCGTTGAGTTGTATTAACCCGGCGGTGTGCGTGACAGCCATATCTATGCAATGCAGCCCCCTTCGCGCTGTACATGCACAGGACGCTGTTCGCACACCACCGTGCCCCAGCAATCGATGTGGTCCTTCCTAATCCGATTGCTCGTCGAATTCTTTGAACCAGGCAAAAATACGCTCCCACACGTCTCGAATATTTGCTGGAGACTGAAACACGTGTCCCTCGCCCCAATATCTAACGAATTCTGCTCGTTTGCCCTGGCGTTGTAGTGCCATGAAAAACTCTTCCCCTTGTTCGATGGGAATGCCATCCAAATCGCCCTGAATGATCATTAGTGGAGTTTGTACGCGACTGACATAAGTGGTTGGACTATTTCGCAGATATCGTTCCATGTCATCCCACGGCGGCAAACGTAGTGATAAAACAGATTCAATTACTAGTGCCTGATTAGAGGACTTCTGATTTGGATAGTCGTCGTAGCGGCTGGCGGTGTCGAATTGACCGTAGCCGCTAACGAGATTTGTTAGTCCACCAAGAGCCACTGCGGCCTTAAACCGGTTGGTTTGCGTGATTAAGCCATAAGTTGCAAAGCCGCCGAGACTATGTCCCATTACAAAGAGTCGGTTGCGATCTGCAATTCCTAACTCAATAGCCTTGTCGACACCCGGCAGCACGCCCGAAGTAAGTTTTAGTAGAGGATTATCTGTAGGTCCTTCCACTGTGAAGGGCACAGTAGGGCTAAGGACCACATATCCACGCGCGGCTGCGATTTGGAGGTTCAAATAAATTGCATCGCTAATACTATCGAAAGGTCTGACGTAACGAATCGGATAGACGTAAACGATTAGCGGATATTTTTTCCCAGGTACGTAATCGGGTGGCAACATGAGCCAGCCGGCCAATGGCTGACCATCGTTACTGCGATATTCGATGTTTCTTTGTGTTCCGGATGAGATCTCTCGAAGAAATTGGTTAGCTTCAAAAATTTGATGTAGTGGGGTGTTAGCTGACGACAGCCAAATCCTGAGTCCATCGGCGTCGTAGGAAGAGAAGAGAGTCGTGTTGCTCTGAGGAGCTCTAGCGATAATGTTTGCCGAAGGAGATGGCTTCACAATTTCAGCAAGTTTGTTGAGAGCTAACTCAATGCTGAAGAACTCAGTGATGTTATTGCGTTTGACTCCGACAATGAATTCTTCATACGTAGCGCCAGGGTTAGGCATTTCCATTCTGTCGGGTCGCCATTCTTGCTGTGGCCACACAATTGAACTGATAGGTTTGCCAAAAGTCGCGGTGATATTTAGAGGTGACCCATCTACTGAGATACGCCACAGATTTCTATCGGCGAGACCGACGAAAGTTTTGTGATTCACCTCCGGCAACAATTTCGCTGGAGGCATTTTCATGGAGCACGTCACGCAGCGGGTGGCACTACTCTGCTCAATTACCCACCAATCGTAGCGAGTAGGTGAACTTGTGTGGTCAGCCTTTGACCCGTAAATGAGCCAACCCTTGCTAGTCCATTCAAGCTGTGGCGGAGTTCGGCCACCGAGAAACCCATCTACTTGAACTGTTGGCAAAGGAGTAGCTTTTGGTGATTCCGGGCGAAAGCGAGTTAACAACGGACGTTGCGTTGTACCGTTTAGAAAAGAAAGAAACACTAGCTCCCTACCATCGGGCGACCACCGGATTGATGTGGGAATCACATCCTTACTTGCAGCATCATGACTTAGAAGTTGCGAACCCTGCATGGAAATGACATGCAATTCAAATTTACCTTCCCAATCTTCATATGGCAGCGGCTTCGCTGGATCGAATTTGTAAGTGTCGATCCTGGTAACAAAGGCGACTTTGGTTTTGTCAGGAGAGACAGTTACTTTCCTTGGTGCGTCTGCCGAAACGACCCAACTCTTTCCCTCGTCTATATTGACGCCTAACAGTTGGTGATTAGATCTGGTTTGCACGTCGGTTGTATTTCCTGAAGAGAGCACGCTTGCTGAGACTTCCGTGCCGCTCCGCATCTTCGCCCACTCCCGGCTCGTCTTTTCAGCAACGCGCATCCCATCCATCATCTGTGATGTCTTATCCCCCGCTGGCAGAACATTAACTAGTAACGAGGAGGGGCTAACCCAGACATAGGGACGGTCCACCACGGAGTACAGGTCCACTGGTCGCGTAAGTACTTGCCGAAGTTTCCGAGTCTCTCGTTCCCAGACCCACATGTAGACATTTCCGTTTCGGGTGGAGAGCATCGCGAGGCGTGATCCATCGGGTGACCAACTTGGCGCCCAATATCCGGCCTGATCGATTATTCCGTTGGTAAGGTTGATCGGGGTCGGTGAGTTTGTCTCAATAAGATAGATATCAGAGCGATCGTTGCCGAGCAGTGACCAGGCGGAAAAGTTTTGAGTTAGCTGGTGTCGCTGAATTACAAGAGCCAGTGATAGGCCGTTTGGAGAGAAGGCGATTGGTCCACCAAATGCACGACCGATCTGCTGGAGATTTAAAACATCATTAATTTGCAGTTTTCGTCGGCCTGACACATGAGCCTGTGGTTCTTGTGGTATGACAACCGCGAGAACCAGCAGCCATATTAAGACTGCCGTTAGACACTTTACGGTGAAGCAAAGACGTTGTGAGAAAAATACGTCAACCATATATCGTTATTGCGATCAGAATTTTAGTTTCAGTGCGAGTTGGATGGAGCGTGGTCCACCAACTTGATAAAGCGGGTTTAGTCCGCCGTTGACCCCGCCACTGCCCAAACTTCTTCCCAACATATTTATCGACTGTCCAAACTGCGGATTTGTCAGTGCGTTTGTATTGGAATTAGCGCCGGGATCACCAAAGTTGGGATGATTGAACACATTGAAGAATTCTGCTTTTAATTGCAGTTTGAGTTCTTCTTTGAGGGTGAACTGACGATTGAGTGCGAAATCAATCTGCCACATTGGAAATCCGCGAAGAGCGTTACGCCCAAGAGTTCCTTGTCGACCAATTGGTGTCGTGAACGCCAGCCTGTTG
>JBKPQV010000779.1:0-9094 GCA_046734235.1 Acidobacteriota bacterium | reverse complement strand
GCCTGGCACCGCTTTGTTACAGCGAGACTCGTCGATCCTAATTTTTGGTTCGTCATGGAAAAGCAGTGCGGAGGCATCTAAGGAAAACGATTAACGAGGTTCGCTGTGACAAAGCGGTGCCAGGCCACCGCACTCCAAGGAGGTTCCGCTCGACGAGGTAACGCCTATTTCCTATAGACCGCAATTCCCCAGAAATTAATATCCGGCGGCAGCGCATTCCAATGATCGTATGCATGTGAATCATCAGTCTTGTAACGCAACTTGTAGTTTCCTGCCGGTAGCGTGATTTGCGCATCAATCTTCCGGTTTTTACCAGCACCACCTGCATGTGTGGTCTTCCCTTCCTGCATCTCCCACACATGCGACCCTTTATCGTCTTCGATCCAGCCGTAATCAAACATCTCGCCGGCCTGACCTTCGCCTGTCGCAAAAATCCGCACATCCTGACTAGCCGACAGACTAAACGTTACACTTTTATCTTCCTTGTCCAGCACTTGAACGATCTGCGCAATCACCGGCAGCTTCACGAGATCTTCGGGCATCGGCTTGGAGTACAGCGTCCCATACATTTTCATGATTTGCGCGGCTTCGCCTGTGCGTCCCACGCTTTGATAGATCCTGAACTTTGAAATCAGATCCGTGCGATACACATCGGCGTAGGGCTTTGCCGCCAGGGCGTTGAGCTGATTTTTCAATTCAGCAGCCGGAGCGTTCCAATTAAGCTCAGGCAAACTCTCTCCAAACTTCTCTGGAAAGATGAACGTCTTCAAAAAAGCCATGCCCACCGGAGAAGTCAACGCATTACCTGCGCCGAGATCTGTCGGGCGACTTAGATTGTCAGAGTTCGCCATGATAATGAACGTCATGCTTTGCTCTGGGACTTTCAAAATGAAAGACGAGTTCCCGGTCCAGTAGCCGTAATGCCAAAGCATTTTTGTGCCTTTGTAATCCTGCGTAAACCATCCCAATCCGTATGGAAGGGACTCACCTTTAGTCGACACCGTTGGTGTGAAGGCGAGTTGTTGAGTTTCTTTTGTCAGAAACTTGTGCTGATCGATCGCAATGTCATACTTCGCCATATCAAGAACTGTTGAGATCAATCCAGCGGAAGTACTGAACCCCTGAGGATAACTGATTTTTGTAATCTTAAATTCGCGATCGAGCGCATACGGTTGAGCCAGTAACTTGGAGACTGTGTCGAATCTTTGTTGGTGCTTTTCCGTAATGATCCCTCGGCCTAATGGTGACTGGTGAGCATGGACCAGTTTCCAGCCTCCGTCTTGTTTATTGAAGAAGTATGAACACCTCCATGGACCTTCGGTGCGCGGTGGTCCATTGGGAGGACTTATGGTGGTAGCTGCAAAAAAAGTTGCGATCGCGCTATCGCCGTAGACCGCTGTCTCGAGATTGTTTACCTCCATCTTTACTTTGAAACCAACCTGGAATGCTTGTTTCAACTCAGGTGCATCAATAAAGGAGGTCAAGAAACCGCCCTCCCCTTGAAACCGATTTTGCTGGGGCGCGAGACGCTTCTGAATCTGTTCAACGTTGCTGGAATTGAACCCTGCAACGATATCCATGACCGCGGCTGATACTTCAGCTTCTGCCGCTTGGCTTGTGGTGTTTGGCGATTTTGTGCGGACAATGTTGGGGACGTTCGGCGCTGTCTCATTCATGCCGAGAGGATCAAGAATATTGGCTATCAAGAGTTCGCCGAACGACTTGCCGCTAGCCCCTTGGACGACCTTATCTAATTCCGCAAAGCGATTACCGTTATAACGGTACTGCTCGCCCGGGTTTCCTTCGGATGTGTGAGAAAACAAGTGACGCACTCGAATGACACCATCGCTCTCAAGTGTGATGCCGTACTTCGAAACCGGATCGTCCAGTTTGACCTTCCCCTCCTGGACGAGCTGCATCAGAATCGTCGAGGCAAATGTTTTGGTAAGCGACGCAAGATGATAGGCAGTATGCTCGGTTGCCGGAATCTTATTCTCAACATCCGCATACCCAAATCCCTTCGCCCAGATCACTTTTTGGTCTTTCACAATCGCCGCGGAGTAAGCAGGTATCTTCAGTTCCTGTCGCAAACCGTCAAGCATTGTTTCCAGGCGCGCAATCCGCGCGGAATCGTTCGATGACTCGGTCTCCTTCGCGGTCTTTGCGACAGTTGCATGGACAAATAACGTCTGTGCCAGAAGAGCCACTGAAAGCATCAGTGCGACCAACGTTGCGGCTTTGAACTTCATGACGAACCTCCCCCCAAGTGTCATCTGCGTAGCAAATGGTCAAGTTCTTGTTTTTCTAGCAAGTTTCTCCGTCCTGTAACGACAAAAGTTAGTAGCCGGGGGCGAGCGGCTTTGCGCGAAGCCCCCGGGCAAAGGATATGTAGGACCCTGAAAGGGTCGAACAAACATCGGTTTGACCCTTTCAGGGTCTAATCAAAAACGGGCTCTGTTCCGTGGGCTTCGTCCCGATGCGTCGGGACTCGCCCACGGCTATTAACTTACATCCTTTCAGGATGAACTTTGGTTGCGTCTTCGCCCGCTGCGTAATCAACGTAATCTGTGCATGGTAATTCTATGCGAGGGAGGCCTGACGGCCAACAACTTGAATAAGAGGTCTAAAGATTTCTCACATCTGAGATGGATGAATTCCGCCTGAAGCTTGAGCGACGTTGATGTGTGAGTTGCCTGCACGTTTTCTTAAGACAACAAGGCTGCGTGCTACAATCAAGAGTTTTGAGCCCGCCCGTTCCGAGAAAAGTCTATGTTTCGCTTAACTTGGACAATGGTTTGCCTAAGCGTCTCGCTCGGAGTATTCGGTGCGATCTCCACGATCAGCCTGGGCCAGAGGCGAGAAACGAAACAGTCGGCAGCAATGCCGTCCATCCCCAAAACTTGGGAAGATGAGGCGATTAACTCACTTCAGCTTCCACTCGCAGCCCCTCGTGTGTCGGTCAAACTCATCTCTTCGTCGTACTACTACAGCGTTCCCGTTCGTCCTATCTATAAGAGCTACGACGTCTATCGTCCTGATCGTGAACCACCGGACTACATGGCGCAGCTGAAACGGAAAGCCCCCGAGATTGTTTTTAACGCATCGAAATTGAAGTCTGAACAAGATTGGATCAATGCCGGAGAGTTGGTCTTCGATGCACCGATCGAGTTTGTTACTGATGGCACCTTGTATTCAGAAATTCGCGGCATGAACTGGTTCGTTAAGAACGGTGTTCCTGTAACCACTGAAGGTGTAATGCCGTTTATGCGCTGGGTTGTTCGAGAAAAAGGCAAAGTCGAGTTGGGTATTCTATCGTGCGGGGGATGTCACACTCGGGTGATGTCTGATGGTACGGTCATTAAAGGAGCTCAGGGGAATTTTCCAGACGACCGTGCCTTCGGCTATGAGCAGCGAGTCGCGGAGGCAAAGTCGAAAGATAAAGACTCGCTCCTTAAAGCTTTACGCAGCGATATTCGGCGTAGTTACGGTGCGCCATGGATCAAAGACGACGCGAGCGCTCGCGCAGACCGGATGTCTATTTCCGAGTTAGCATCAGTTTTGGAGGCAATCCCACCTGGTTCATGTGCACGTCAGGGCACCAGCATTTTCTATCCGGCCGCTATTCCCGATTTGATTGGTATTAAGGATCGACTCTATCTCGACAGCACGGGGCTCGTGCGCCAGCGCTCGATCGGTGATCTCATGCGGTATGCGGCACTAAACCAGGGCGCAGATTTACTCACTCTCTATGATCAGTTTCGGCCTGTCAACAAATTGCCCAACCCGTCCACAGTGAATCGATATAGCGATGAACAACTCTACGCGCTGTCGCTCTATATCTACTCGCTCAAACCTCCAAACAATCCAAACAAATATGATGCGTTAGCTCAGCGAGGCTATGAAATTTTTATGACAGAGGCTTGCGACGCTTGTCATACGCCACCGCTATACACCGGTAACCTACTGACACCCGTGGCTGGATTCCAAATAGACCGTCTAAACAAAGATGTTCTGAATACACCAATTAATACCGATCCAAACCTCGCGCTCAAAACGCGCAGAGGAACAGGGTATTACAAGGTCCCGAGTTTGTTAGGGGTCTGGTATCGAGGGCCCTTCGAGCACAATGGGTCGGTAGCGACATTAGAAGACTGGTTTGATATTCGACGCTTGCGAGACGATTACGTACCGACAGCTTTTCGAGGTTATGGAGTAACAACGCGGGCAGTGAAAGGACACGAGTTTGGATTGAGCCTCACCCTCGATGAGCGCACTGCCCTGATCGCGTTTTTGAAAACGCTGTAGGCTCTTGCAAAAGTCCTTGCCGCGAAGCGGCCTAAGCGTAAAGCCCAGGGTGGAGCGAAGCGGAACCCTGGGTCGAAGCGTGGTCTATGCGTCCTGAAAGGACGCGACCCGGTTGCAATTCGTAAACTGAATCTCAGTATTCATCAATCAAAGAGTCTCTCACGCTGCGATCGACCGGACTTCAGTTTGCTCGCGTCCTTTCAGGACGCATAAGTGACCGCCGCTGCGACCCAGGGTTCCGCTTTCGCTCCACCCTGGGCTTTACGCTTCGGCCGCTCCGCGGCAAAGATTTTTGCAAGAGCCTCTGTAAGGTCTGAGGCGAGCAGTAATTGGTTCGTTCAGGGTCGTGTGAAATTACTAGCTAATTCGCGCCTCTTTCTGCTATTGATTGCAACGCCTTATTAGTTCAGACCAAATTCACGTCCCTAACGTTCCGATTGCTTTCGTTAACTCACGCGTAATCGAAGGTTCTCCAAAGAATGAACAAACTGCGCAAGGCTACAAAGATTATGCTTATTCGACACGCCGAGAAACCAGCGAAAGACTTTGCACCATTCGGCGTGACGCGAAAGGGAGAGCGCAACAAAGAGTCACTGGCTGTTCGCGGGTGGCAAAGAGCGGGTGCCTTAATCGGCTTGTTCGCGCCCACCAGCGGTGAGATTAGTTCTTCCCTGGCTAAGCCTCAGTTTCTTTACGCATCAAAACCGTTGAGACGCCGTGGCAGCCGACGGCCATTACAAACGTTAGTACCGCTTAGTGAGAAACTAGGAATCGAAATCAATACTGAATTTCCCAGGTTCGACTTCGAAGAGATGTTAGATGAAGTCTATTCGTGTAGAGGAGCAGTGCTGATCTGTTGGCAAAGAGAATATACCCCCGAAATTGCCTTGAAAATCTTGGGTGACCGAAAGACTGTACCTGCGGAGTGGCCTGAGGATCGTTACGACATGGTATGGGTCTTCGATCTTGATCATTCATCCGGTCAATATCGATTCAAACAAGTTCCGCAAAAACTGTTGGGTGGCGATGTGGCAACCCCGATAAGGTAAGTGAGCGCTTAAACTCCGTCGAAACGCTTGCAGCCCGGCACCAGCGTCCGCGGCCAATCAAGGCCCAGACCAGCAGATAAGCACCTATCAAAGCGAAGAAGGCAGTCGGCAGAAATAGCGACCACCAGAAAAGACCCAGGCACCAAGATAGAAGTAAGATCACTCCAACCAGAACGAGCCGGACGTTGTTTTTCTGGACGATGTCCCCGTCGCACTTTTTGCACTTGTCTATATGCATGGGCAATCAGAGTTCGCGTTTGAGTATCGGATACGGAAAGCGCCAGCGCAAACAACCCAAGACGGCCTTTAGTAACCACCGGAAGAAAAACACGAACGCTCTTCCTGGGACCGCACTCGTCCCCGCGTGCCCGCCGGTAAAGATTAATCTTGGGAATTAGCTAGAACGTTCGAGGTCCGTGTAGGTCAACGGGCACGCGGGGACGCGTGCGGTCCCAGGCCCAGCGTTCGCGTTTTCCTTTTCGCTGGTTACTAAAGGCAAGACGATGAATGATTATAGTGAGAATTCTAGATTAGGCACTATCATTAGCTGTGCATGATTGATTCTCGACAAATCTTTGCGTATCGCAATCGGGGCTTGCTACTCGATCTATTGATCTTTCTATTCCAGCTGGCCTTGATAAGTGCACTCACCAAACTCTCAATCGCGTTTATCCGACAGGCTCAGGGAAATCATTTTGCAGAAACGGCTATAAGTCTATTTTTGATCGGATTGTTCGTTTTGCAATTGGTTGGGCCAACCTTGCGCCGCTGGTCTTTTCACCAGCACTTCCCTTCCTTTGAAGAAAATCTTAGCGCGCTAACAAGTCTTTTCCTCTCCTTTTACAAATTCGTTTACATGGCGTCTATGGCGATCATGATCTATCTCGCTTACACATATTTCGCAGCTGCTTTTCGGTTGTATGATCGGCCCGACGCTGAAACGTTAGAGAAGATAGTTGTTGCTGCAGCATTGGTCCTTCCGGTAATAAGCGGCTTCCTGGTATTCACATTTTTTAGTAAGCCGAAACGAGAACCACGCTTGAAGTTCCTGAAGACACCGCAGGCCGCAGCGGTCGGCGATTTTTGCATGTTCTTCAATGTGATTTGTTTTCAAATTCTCTTTAGTGTCTATTTATCTTCGCAGCACTTTTGGAACGTTTTACATAAGACTACTCGATTAGCGTCGAGTAAATTCGATAGTCTCTCGGGCCGATTGTATATTGCCGGACTTGCCGCTCTTATTGTCTATCTTCCGCCTCGCATCTTTTATCTCGTACCTCCCAGTTCAGTTCGACAGCGTCTGCTCACATGGTCTCTTATGTTCCTCGCGAACCTTCCACTCATTCTGTCGATCGTATTCTATGAACCGGTACCGCAGGCTCAGCGGTTGTTGCACCAAGCTTCATTTGCGGTCACCGCAAGCAAACTTCACGAAGAGTACACAGCTAATTATCAGGCGACGATGAAAAAGTATCTTGGCCAATACGTCGATGTTACTGGACGCGTTCAAACTCGTTTCTTCCCGAGGAGTCTTGAACTCGAGGATGAGATAGGTCTTGATGGCAAGGATGGATACCCTCTCGCCTATTGCTCATTTGACGAAGGCCAGGTTGAGTCAGCCGAAGCCCTCGAAATAGGCCAGGAAGTTACCCTTCAGTGCGTCGGAGCAAATGATTGGTCACGCGGACCTCAGCTTAAGCAGTGCGTGGTAGTGAAATAGTTCAAGATCTATAATGGCCCTGATGAACTTCTGTATTGGCTTTTTGGTTTTGCTATTAGCTGCTGGTCCACTTCCAAACCAGGAGGTAGCGCCAGCTTACCCACCCCAAGGACAAATGTTCGACATCGGTGGACGGAAACTTCACCTCAACTGCCAGGGTAAAGGGAATCCAACAATAATTCTTGTAGCCGGCGGGAATGCATTTTCAATTGATTGGGATTTGGTTCAGCCTAAACTGAGCAAGGCGACAAGAGTCTGCTCATATGATCGCGCGGGACTGGGCTGGAGTGAACCAGGCTTCGGCGACGAAACGGTGGAACAAACGATCTCAGACTTGAATAGACTGCTGCAAGCGTCACGCGAAAAGGGCCCTTTCATCCTTGTAGGAGCTTCAATCGGTGGAATCTTCATTAGAGCTTATCAACGAGCTTATCCAAAGGAAGTTGCCGGTCTCGTATTCGCTAACAGCTCCAATCGAGTTGGCAAAATGCTTAACGGAAAAGGTGCTCTATTGTGGGACTTTACGGAAGATGAGTTGCGGGCGGGCTATCCGTTGCCACCGACAATCACAAAAGGCCCGAAACCGACGAAAGAGGAGCCACCGTTTGATCGTCTCTCAGCGCAATTGCAAGCCATTCGCTTATCGTTCGATGTTCAGTTATGGGAGAGGGCAGATCCTTCCAAGCTAGGTCCTGCAACAGATCTGTCATGGAGGAAGGAGTTTCTGAAAGAGTTTGACGAGACCGATGGTCCAACCCCTCCGCTGGGCGATCTACCTGTAATGGTTGTATCAAGTGGTCCAGTTGCAACCGACGCTGAGCGACGCGCTCGTGCCGGTGCTGCAGCTCGACTTGATTTTCTTAGCTCAAACACAGCACATGTAACTGCCACTGGAAGCGGTCACGAGATTCATCTTTACCAGCCTGAGGTGTTGCTGTCGGCGTTGACGAGAATCGTTACTGCGGTTAAGAAGAAAAGTAAATTGTAGCTAAAGCAGATCCGGCATCAAAAATAGGACTTGCCCTTTATGAAAAACCTAATTTGCTTTCTACTAGCGCTCGTTTTCCTATCCACACAACGAGCTATCGCATGTACAACCTTCTGCCTGATCGGTAAAGGCGAAGTATTGTTTGGGAGAAACTACGACTGGACAATTGGTTATGGTCTCATCTTTGTTAACAAGAGAGGTGTCGCAAAGATTGCTTCAGCTGAAGGTTCGACAAATCCGGCCAAATGGGTCTCGAAGTATGGCAGCGTGACTTTTAATCAATATGGTAGGGAGAGTCCGACTGGAGGAATGAATGAACTTGGGTTAGTGGTAGAACAAATGTGGCTGGATGGGTCGATTTACCCAAAAGACTCGCGCCCGACAATTGGCACGCAGGAATGGATGCAATATTTGCTTGATACTGCAGCGACTACAGCCGAAGCGCTCAAGAATGCCAATGCGCTTCGAATAAGTTCAGACGTGACCGTCCACTATCTCATCAACGACAAGAATGGGAACAGTGCTACCGTTGAATTCTTAGACGGCAAACTCGTTTCTCATACAGGCAACCAACTCCCAATCCCGACGCTTGCAAACGATACCTACGGTAAGTCGATCAGTTACAAGCACGCAAAGTCATGGAATGACGTCGCCACTACCAGCTCGCTTGATCGATTTACCCGCGCTTCAGTTAAGACAGAAGAGTTTGCTCGTAATCCAAAGTCCGAACAACAGGCGGTTGATTATGCTTTTGCAGTGTTGAGCAATGTAGCACAGAAGGGTTTTACCCAGTGGAGCATCGTTTACGATCAGAAACGTGGAAAAATTTACTTTCGCACCTTGCAAAGTCCTGAGATCAAGTCAATTGACACGCGCGGCTTCGATTACGCGTGTAGCACGGCGGTGAAGATGCTGGATATTGATGTAAAAGAGCCTGGTGATGTGACAACAAAGTTTGCTGATTACACAAGAAAGGCGAATCGCGATTTGATTGATCGTTCATTCAATGGGACAGATTTTTTGAAAGCTGTA
>JBKPQV010000778.1:0-7944 GCA_046734235.1 Acidobacteriota bacterium | reverse complement strand
TGACCGCTACCCTTTTCTCCCTGACGGTTACCGGTGCCCCGATCATCGTCATCCCGACGTCCTGGAGCTTGTTTCGTTCCACTTTGTTGACGATCGCCCTCATTGCTCTTTCGATCTTCTGGCATAGCATCCCCCTTGTTCAGTGTTTTTAAGTTGATAAACGGCAGATAACGCTGTCATTGGTACTCTTGGTGTTACCGCATTTATAAGAAACAGTTTCACTGCCTTTCCGATTATCCGAGCAACGACAGTGCCATACGTATGCGACTGCCTTTCTAAATCTCGGAGCTCTACCTGTTGTAGAAAACGCCTTCACACTCTGCCGAGTAATAAGAGAATCAAAACAACGACTACGATGAGTCCGAGACTGCCGCTTGGCCAGTAGCCCCAATTGCGGCTATAAGGCCACGTCGGGATGACGCCAAGCAGCAACAAAACCAAAACGACAACCAGAATTACGCCCATCTCTACTCTCCTTGTCAGAACTTCGCCTTTAATGACGTTTGCTCTGATATGAGAAGCAATAAAGAGACCACTCTGAGGAGGGTCTTTAAAAACTCCTTGAGATTTTCGTTTTGTCAAAAGCCAACTAGACTTCGAAGTAGGTGATTGATAAGAATGAGTACAGCGCAACTTTAGGAAATGTACAACCGAAGTACAGTCCAGTAATGCAAAAATGAATCGGGTGTCGTCAGGATGTGTAGTTGAACCGTGCCGACTCTTTGGCAACCATCACAGAACAGTTCCAGCTGTCACGGTCAACAATAGGCGTTGATAACTCATACTGAAATGGCGTTGTGCAATTGCCTCCCCAAGCCACTGGGTCTTGATTGGGTAACATTCCAAAAAACGTCCTCAAAGACAGAGCGATCATACGTTATGATGCTGCCTGCAAATCTATTCTCAGTTAATGATCTAAGGTTTTAGATTTGGCTTATCGAACAAAGGGGGTTCCAATGTTTCGTATTTCACTGATCTCGATCTTTTACTTCTCTCTCCTGGCTAGTGGTACCGCACAAACAGCGCAACAAGACTACGTTGATCAACTAACCAAGCTGAGCGACCTAAGCAGTAATCAACGGTACCGCGAGGCGATCAACGGCTACAAGAGACTCGAGTCGCAGCCTGGGGCACCTGAATGGCTCAAGGCAGGATCTGAGTATGAGATCGCGGAATTGTACGCGGCGCTCAACGACGCTGACAACGCAATCGCCGCTCTCACTCACGCGGTACAACTCGGGTTCGACGACTGCTTAAGCGTGCGCGCCAGCGAACACCTGGCGACAGTTTTGAAGAATCCCAAGGCGACACAAACCCTCGCAAGTATGAAGATCACCGAACCGGATTTCCGTGAACTATTCTGGTTGAAGTCGGAGGTTGAGCATGCTGAACATGACGCGCGAATGATGATCACCGAGAACATCAACAGAGTCGATCAGCAGGAGACTGAGATCCCTCAGGCCCAACTGCCAACGAGGCCGACCACTTCGGCTGGAGTTTTGTACTGGCGTCAGCAACTGCTGTTGATGCAAAAGGCCCAAAGAGAATATGTCAAGAAGTCGGACGAGGAGCGGATGGTGCATGCGGCAACAATGGGTGTAGTCGCGGGCGCATCCTCGTCAGCGGCACTTGAATCCGCCCGTAAGGCGCGAGCTACAGCCGAATCACGGAGAGCAGAAATCCGCAAGCGCGCTTTTGTTCCCATAGCTACCTCATCCGGTGGGCCAAAACCGTGTTCCGAATGGACGCTCGAACGGTAAAGTAAGTGACGCGAATATAAGGTTGACACGAACCATTGACATTGCGACAGTGCTGATAGCAAAAAGCATGAGCGCTGTGACCCGCTGGGATGGTCCTTACGAATCAGGAAGGTGACGAAATGAGAAATAGTTGGACGACGTCCTTATACACTACGTTGTTGTTGATAGTGTCTTTCGGAACGCTTAGTAATTTAGCTGCACAAGAGAAACCAGGCGAGTCTCGTGATTTGCTCGTGCGAAACGAAATCCACCGGCAATTTCACGTCGCACCAAACACCACCATTGACATATCGGTGATCGCCGGCTCTGTCGAAATCGAGACGACAAACGGCGAAACTGCCGAAATTAGCATCGTCAATTCTGCGGAGACCCAAGCTGACCTCAAATGTTTAGATACACCCATCGAACAGACTCAGGCAAAACTCGTGATTCGCAGCAAGTCACTCTGCAAGATTTCGAGGGTGAGTCAGCACGTAACAATCAAGGTGCCACAAAACGTCAACCTCGATCTTGAGCAGATTGCGGGTCACGTCCGGATCGGTCCTACGAACGGCATGATTCGACTGCAAAGCATTGCCGGACATGTAAGCACGAGTTCACTGCCGACTGCGGAAATGTCATCTTTGGCGCAAGGTCTGTCCATGGAAATCAAACAGATCGACAAACGTGGCGTGCGCTTGAGCAGTATTGTTGGAGGAATCGAGTTGGCTTTGTCCGATAATCTCAACGCTCAATTCACGGCAAGCAGCATAATCGGCAATGTTGTGAGTGACATTCCCAACGTTAAGCTCTCAACCAACAGCGAGTTTAGCTTTGCAGCCCAAATCGGGTCGGGTGGACCACCGATCACTGTCTCGAGCGTTCGGGGCGGAATTCGACTTCGCAAGCTTGATTGAGGAGCGTTTATAGACGCGGGACCTGAACAAAAGCGACTATCGTTTTACCCGCTGTATAACTAGCTTGAGTCCGGCGGTATTTCCGCGCGGGATTTTCATGCGTTGCGAACGGAATTCAACCCCATCGACATATTCCAGTGCCTCAATACTGTAATCGTAATCACCATAAAGAGTGCAGTTGAACCTTCCATCGTGATCGATCGAAACGTATCGGACATACTCCTCTCCCGAATAGACTGCAATGTGTGCTCCATCGACTGAACGACCACTCTTCCAAACAACATAGCCAGCCGCACTGCGCTCCGGCAATCTTGCACCCAGCCGCATCACCAAATTCTCGATGATTGCCCCTTCAGTAATCTGAATCTTCTTTGCCTCGCGCTTATCTTCTGTAGCTGGATAGTAAGTACGCGCGTAGGGAGCGTCGTATTCCTCTGGCACGTCAGACTTGCCGTTCAGAACGAGGTAATATTCGCCTGGGACAATCTTCTCAAAACTAAATGATCCGTCTTTCAGAAAAGCTACGTAATCTGGCGCTGTGTCCAAATCATTAATCAAAAAAACTGCTCCTCGTTCGACGCCTTGTCCGGTTGTCGTCTGCACATTGCCGGCAACAATCGCCGTGGCGCGGGGATCAGTGCCATCTACGTCAAGCTCGAGATAACTGCACTCGCTCATTTGCAGAGTTACCTCGTACTCAAACGTCGAACCAGACTGAGATTGAGTAGCCTTAATACTTGCATCGTTGGATGAATCCACCAGTCGAACTGCGTATGGCACCGAAACGCGCACTCTGAAAGATCCAGGAGCGAGCGAAGCGAACGAAAACTTTCCGTACTTAGTCGTCATTGTCTTAAATGTTTTATCGCTTCCTTTTAGTTCCACTGTTATTCCTGGCAAGCCTTCATATCGGTCTGTTTTTATGCGTCCCGAAATTGATGAATCAATTTCTCGACGCGCTAATTTGCGCAGTTCTTTTAGACTGTCGTCGATATCGACGGCCAAGGTCGTCCCCCTACACATTCCGGTGAACAGCTGGTTTGTCGTATCATCGAGTGATGCGTAGACAAGATATTGCTTTCCCTGCTTAAACTTTGTATCGCACATCGTGGTCGCAGTTGCGACCGATACTCTACGCCCAGACACTCCCCTAAATGACTCCTTCACCATGAAACGCACCATTAGATAGGTGTACACGTCGTCTGGTTTCTTCTTGAGCGGTTGTATATCGACGACTTGTCCTACGAAGACCGCATCTGAGCGCCAGAATTCAGCGCAGATGGGAGTGCCATATTCTCTACACTGGCAGGCCAGAATGATGTTTGCTAATGACGGTAAACAAAGCAAGGCGATTATGAGGATCAGACGATTCATGACCCGCCAGAGTAAAGGCAATAGTGATCGATTTCAACGCCAGAAAAACAACGAGGCAGTGACGGGATGAATCTGGTTTCGTGGATCGTTGGTTTTTCTGGTCAGTGACGATCCACGAATTCACACGAATTGACGCGAAATGGGACGCGTGAAGCACTAGAATTCAAAAACATTGCCGTCCCGCCACACTAGAAATGCGAAACGATTTAAAGAGGAAAGTAACAACAATCAACCGAAGTCGTCGCCTTCCGAAAAATCAACGGGGTGCTGTAATCGTAGGACGCCCTTTCGAGTACAGCTGTAATCTCTTTAGTCATATTCTGTTGTTAACCTCCGAGCGTCTGATTCGAAGCCAGAGCCCCAAGGAGGAGAAATAGCCACGACAATATCATTTCTTCACGATTTGGGTGTCGAGGATCGGCTGACGGGTGTTGGATTTTAACCTAACAATCCTCGCACTTCATGCAGTAGAATCCGCCGCGGTCAGTCTATCCATAAACAAATTCAAACTGGTTTCCCCTGGAGGAAGAATGCTGCTTCGAACTCTTATCTTCGTCGCCCTGATCATCAGCTTTCAAAACGTGGCTCTCGCAGCGGACGAAAGCCCGCTCCTTGTTCATTCCCCAACACTCAACCGGACTGAAGTCGTCTTCGCCTATGGAGGTTATCTTTGGACTGTTCCCCGTGCTGGTGGCGATGCCCGACAGCTAACAACGGGTGGACACGAAACGAAGCCGAGTTTTTCTCCCGATGGCAATTGGATCGCATTCACTGGTCAGTATGACGGAAACATCGATGCCTATGTGATGCCGGCGCGAGGTGGCGAGCCACGACGATTGACGTGGCATCCGGATCCGGATGTTGCCGTCGGCTGGACACCCGACAGTAAGCGCGTGCTCTTCAGTTCACCGCGTGAGGCGTTCGCAGATCTGAATCGTCTCTACACAGTGCCGGTGGAAGGCGGCTGGCCGGAAGTGCTGCCGATGTGGCGCGGCGAAGATGGATGTTTGTCGCCTGATGGCTCGCGCATCGCCTACGTGCCGAATATCAAATGGCAAACTTCCTGGAAACGCTATCGCGGCGGACAGACCACGCCCATCTACATCGTGACGCTTAACGACCTGAAGCTTGAGCAGATACCGCGCCAAAACTCGAATGATTCGCAACCCGTCTGGTTCGGCGATACCGTCTACTTCCTTTCCGATCGCAACGGCCCAGTCACGCTGTTTTCTTATGACACGAAGACCAAAGCAGTAAAGCAGGTGATTGAGAATAAAGCTCTGGATCTAAAAACAGTCGCTGCCGGGCCAGACGCATTGGTGTATGAACAGTTTGGCGGAATTTATTTGCTAGACCCGAAGAACGATCCAAAGAATGGACACGGAACTCGGATCAGCATCCGGATCTCTGGCGACTTGCCGGCTACCAGACCACACTACGAAAAAGTTGGCGAGAAGATACAGGCGGCTCAGATTTCTCCTACTGGAGCGCGAGCCCTTTTCGAAGCACGCGGCGAAATCTTAACTGTGCCTGCGGAAAAAGGTGACGTCCGCAATCTAACGCGTACGACAGCTGTTGCGGAACGCGATCCAGCATGGTCCAAGGACGGAAAGCGGATCGCTTATTTCTCGGATGAGTCGGGAGAGTACGCACTGTATGTGGAAGATCAATCGGGATTGGGCACCGTCAAAAAGATCAACCTCGGAAATCCACCGTCCTTTTTCTATGGACCAAACTGGTCGCCCGACAACAAGAAGATCGCTTTCACCGACAAGCGACTAAACTTTTGGTATGTGGATCTCGAAACGGAAAAGATGGTGAAAGTCGACACGGATCGATACGAAGATCCGAGTGTTACCTTGAGCGTGTCGTGGTCACCCGATAGCAAGTGGCTTACCTATTCGAAGTTTCTCGAGAATCACCTTCGATCGGTCTTCGTCTACTCGCTCGATACCAGTAAGGCGTCGCAGATCACCGAGGGCCTGGGAGACGCTCGTTATCCAGTGTTCGACAAGGGTGGCAAGATGTTGTTCTTCACGGGAAGTACCGACGTCGGATTGTCCTCAGGCTGGCTGGATCTGTCCAGCTATCAGCACCCTGTCTTGCGCAGCGTTTATGCAGCGGTGCTGAAGAAAGGTGATAAATCTCCGGTTGAGCCGGAGAGCGACGAAGAGAAGACCGAAGAGGAAAAGAAGGCTGACGAGAAGAAATCCCCGGAGACTACCGATGCCAAGAAGCCTGCTCCGGACCAAGCGAAAAAGGATGACGATAAGAGTAAGGAAAGCGAAAAGAAAGAAGAGCCAGTCAAGGTGGAAATCGATCTCGATGGGATCGGACAAAGGATTGTCGCACTACCAATCAAGCCGGCGAACTATGTCAGCCTCGACACTGCCAAAGCCGGCGAACTTTTTTTGACAGACATCCCCGATGTACCTCGTTTCGAACCTCAGACGCCGGCGAATGTTTCAAAGTTTAGTTTGACTACCCGCAAACTCGAACCATTTCTTACCGGCATCAACGGCTTCGTGGTTTCGGCGAATGGAGAGAAGATTTTATATCGGCAAGGCCCGGCATGGTTTATCGATCCTGCGGCAACCGCGCCAAAACCCGGGGAAGGTGCGCTTAAGTTGGACACAGTAGAGGTCTACGTCGATCCGCGCGCTGAATGGAGTCAGATGTACCACGAGGTGTGGCGCATACAACGCGACTTTTTATATGACCCGAACCATCACGGCCTGGATCTGTTAGCAGCCGAAAAGAAGTATGCACCTTACCTCAAGGGTGTCGGTGGTCGTGATGATCTGAATTATCTTTTTGATGAGATGCTCGGAGAGATCACAATCGGGCACATGTTCATTGGCGGTGGTGATGTTCCAGAGGCCGCCAAAGTAAAAGGTGGTCTACTGGGCGCCGACTACAAAATCGACAATGGACGTTATCGCTTTGCTCGAATATTCAATGGCGAAAACTGGAATCCCGATTTGCGCGCACCCTTAACGCAACCGGGTGTTGACGTTAGAGTTGGCGATTATCTGCTCGAGGTAAACGGGGCGGCTGTGCGGCCACCTGACGACGTCAATAAGTTTCTCGAGAACACCGCCAATCACCAGGTTCGAATCAAAGTTGGACCAAATCCTGATGGTAGCAATTCGCGCGATGTGACGGTTGTGCCTGTCGCGAGCGAATTCACGCTACGCAATCGCGCCTGGGAAGAGGACAACCGACGCAAAGTAGATCAACTGAGCGGCGGGAAGCTCGCTTACGTCCATGTTCCTGACACTAACGTTGGCGGTTATCTGAATTTCAATCGTTTCTACTTCGGTCAGGTTGGAAAGCTAGGCGCGATTATCGATGAGCGCTACAACCATGGCGGACAGATAGCTGACTACATCATCGACGAATTGGGTCGACCGCTGCGCAACTGTGCGATAACTCGCGAAGGCGAGAAGTTTTGTTCGCCGTTGGCGCAAATCTATGGTCCAAAGACGATGATCATTAACGAGATGTCGGGTTCGGGAGGCGATGCGCTGCCCTGGATGTTCAAGCAAGATAAGATCGGGTCGGTTGTTGGGACTCGAACGTGGGGAGGTCTTGTAGGTATTTGGAGTTATCCTCCGCTCATAGACGGCGGTTTCGTCACCGCACCCCGAGGAGCAATTTACGGTCTGCACGGCGACTGGGAAGTCGAGAACCGCGGCGTAGCTCCCGACATCGAAGTGGAAAACGATCCGGCATCAGTCGCTGCTGGCCACGACTTGCAGTTGGAAAGAGCAGTGCAGATCACACTCGAGGCGTTGAAGAAATCTCCCGTGGTGATTCCTGATCACCCACCCTATCCGAATTATCAAAAGCCGTGAACGCCTTTGGCTTCAAGATTAGATACACCTGCTTCAGCAGCGTGAAGTTTCAGTTTT
>JBKPQV010000777.1:0-15588 GCA_046734235.1 Acidobacteriota bacterium | reverse complement strand
CAGAGCCATTTTTCAACACAGAGGCACAGAGAACACTGAGACACAGAGAAGAGTTGAGATTCAACTGCCCAACGGTTTTACATTCGTTGCTGACGGACTTGCCGGTACGCTAAAACCCTCCAACGGATCTGGTCGAGAAGGATCGAATCGAGGTACGTCATCTACCAGGAGGCTTGCAATCGGAAGTTTTGTTGCACGCAGACCTTCTACAATACACTTTGCCAGTTCATAACTGCCGTAGTTGTTGTGGTGCGTACCATCACCTTCTTTGAAAGCAAGCTTTGATTTCTCTGGACCAAGTGCCTCGTAAAATCGTGTACTCATCTCGTGGAGATCGATAAGCGCGACTTTCTCTTCACGGGCTACTTGTCGAACAGCTTCCGGATAGTCGCCGTGTGAATTCTTAATCTTGCCCTGCTCATCAAAAGTGCGGCGCTGAACCGGCGTAATCAGAACAGGTGTTGCGCCACGTGCGCGCGCCGCCTCAACAAACTTCTTCAAATCTGCTTTATAAGTAGTAAAGGCACCGATCCCATCACCTTTCTCTTTTTCGTCGTTGTGCCCGAATTGAATCAGCAGATAGTCACCGGCTTTCAACGTGCTGACGACTTTGTCGAGCCGTCGTGCCCCAAGTGAACTCCGAAGCGACTCTCCAGACTCAGCATTGTTAGCGATAGCCACCATGGGGGTAAAAAATCGTGTCAACATCTGTCCCCAGCTGTTGTAAGGCTCGCTCGGTTGATCGCAGACTGTTGAATCACCCAGTAAATAGATCGTGGGCAGCGAATCAACGCGGTCGATCTCAATTGAGCTAATCGCGGGATGGGAGTTATTAAACTCAAGCGTTAACTTTTCATCCCAGGCCCATGCCTCCGTCGTCTTTTCACGGTCCTTGAGTTTAACTTCGCCACCTCCGGCAATTGTGGGTTGGCGAAGATTGACAACGAAAGTCCGCGCCACAAACTTGCCCGGTGCCGCGTCAACACGTTCAAGCATTAACCTTCGCAACTCGGCTTTGACAGTTGCTCTCGTTTCTTTTTCAAAGTCACCAAGCGTGACGCGAACAATGTAATTTCCTTCCGGGAGGGCTACTGAGAAATAGAAAGGTTTGTCACTGCCGCAAAAACCATTTGGAGTGCCCTTCTTCCGTTCCTGACAAAGAACGCTCGCGCCCGGCTCAAAGCCGTAGCCCAACTCCTTTGCGTAAGCGGTGTCGCTCTTAACGCGCTTGGAAGTCGCAGTTTTGCCTGGTCCAAAATCAAAACGGAGATGCTGCGCCGATGTCGGTACAGCTAAAACAAAAAGCAATATCCACAGATTACGCAGATTAGGCATAAGAGAAAACTGTATGAATGAACTACTAACCACAAAGCCAGGAGAGCATTAACCACAAAGTCACGAAGGCACAAAAACACGAAACTATCCAACAATTTGAGATTTGTGTCTTAGTGTCTTCGTGACTTTGTGGTTAGGTTCTTCAGACCTTAAGAAGTCGCCTTCTTGATTTCAACCGCGAATACGTGCGTTGGTCCAAGCATGTTTGAACGAAAGACAATCCACTTTTGATCGGGCGTAAAGGTTACGTTCGGTTCCAGTCTGTAGTCGTGCTTGGCAAGGTTCACCAATTTTTCTGCTTTGAAGAATCCTGGCTTGATGAAATCTTTCTGATTCGGCCACACGCCATCAGTTTTATCTGCCACCAACTCCGGCTGGAACAAATAAATCCACTGGCCATTTCCCGGCGCCGCAACACTATTTGGACCACCTCCGTCCCCCGCGAACAAAGTTCCATCGGGGGAGACGTTGAAATGAACCGACCACTCACTTCGTTCAAGGTGATACCAGATTCGCTCAGCGGTCGCGACGTTGTAACCGGCAAGCCAAAACACCTGGCTCTTCGGCGTCTGCAAGTCATACCAGATCATTTTGCCGTCACCACTGAAAAATTCGTGACCTTCGATTTCCATATTCATCGTACGGCGGTGAATCTGAGTCAATGCAGTGCCGTCAGTGCGAATGGTCCAGGTTCGATCAACTTTGTGCCACGGCCCCTCATGACAAAACATCAACAGCGTTGGATCAGTCGGAGAAAACTGAATGTGGTTGTACCAGTCAGTGCCTTTGAGAAGCGTTTTCACCGCACCTGATTTTGTGCTGACGGTAATTAACTGCAGTGGGCGTCGCTCAGCCAGACGTCGCTCCATCATGTCGCCTTTACCCGGGTAATTGTCACCACGAGGCGCAGCTGGAGTTGCGCCAGGAACAGGAGTTGGCGGGGGTGGACCTTCATCAATGATTCCAGCGAGCAGTGTTTCATCCGCATTGACACTTGCGATTGAAGTTCTAGGTGGCAACTTGGCAATTTCGCGGGTTGTTTTCGTGTTCAAGTCAGTAGCGTAGATTACGCCTTGCTTGTTGTAGTAAACGTCGCCAGATTTCCTGCCGGTCACGATCACATTGACCCTGCCCTCGACAACTTTTTCAATCTTCCGGGTCTTAAGATCAATCGTCGAAAGCCCCGTGGGTGTAGTGATGATCAGTTTTGAGCCGTCAGGAGAATAAGCGTTTTGATGAAAGTAAAGACTTGCGCTACCCGGTTCATCACTTAGTCGAACAACACGATGTCCAGTGTCCGCGTCGACCCACTCGCGAGGTAGTTCCTGCGCAATCGAAGCAGTCGAACAAAGAAGAATGACAACTAACCACATCAAGACCTTCATCACAAATTCCTTTCCAATTGTCCGACGAACTTTAGTTTGTCGGGCATGCCAACACTAAAGCTCGACACAAGTTAGAGCCTGGAGATTGTTCGTTTTTAGAAGGGGCCGCTTAGGAATTTCGAATTTCGGATTTAGAATTTCGTGTTTGTTTCGTGACCCAGCTTGCGTCCCTCAAATCCGAATTCCGAAATCCGCAATTCGAAATTCCAGCACTTCTACTGCGTCGTATATCCACCGTCGACCATTAAGTGTGTTCCTGTTATGAATGACGCTTCGTCGGATGCTAAAAACAAAATTGGATAAGCGCATTCGCGTGGATGACCAACTCGGTTTAGAAGATGCTTCGGCGCCTCTGCGGCAATGAATTCTTCTTTGGTCATTCCCACGCGCGCCATGTGCTCCTCTGAGGCACGCGTCAAAATCGTTCCGGGACAAACGCAATTCACGCGAATGTTAAAAGGAGCAAGGTCCATTGCCATGTTTCGCGTCATTTGCAGGATGGCCCCTTTCGTTGAGCTATAAGTAATAAACGATGGTTGGGCAACAAAACTGGAAATCGAACCGAGGTTTACGATTGCGCCTCCTCCAACCTTCTTCATATGTTCAGAAGCGAACTTGCTCATTAGTGCCGTGCCCATAATGTTTACGCTCAACATCCGGTGCCAGTCAGCGACGCTCGCTTCAAGTCCCTTCAGAATAAAGACTGCGCCATTGTTCACGAGAATATCGAGCCGGCCAAAAGTCTCGACGGCTTTATTGCAGACATTGCGGCAATCATCTTCACTTGAGATATCGGTACGCACAAAGATTGCGTCAAATCCCTGTTCACGGATTTCTGCAGCAGTCTGTTCGCCAGCTGGTTCGCTCGGATTTGAAATAACGACCTTGGCGCCTTCTTCAGCAAACAACTGCGCTGTTGCCTGTCCGATTCCGACAGATCCCCCGGTAACAATTGCAACTTTTCCTTCTAGGCGATTGGCCATTGTTAATACTTTCGAGTGTCAGAATAAAACCACATCAGGTGTTAGACATCATGCTTCGTTCGTGTAAGTTCGTGTGATTTCGTGGATCGTTGCTTGTTGCGGTTAAGAAAGATCCACGAAATCACACGAACTCACACTAAATAAAGTCCCAAGCAGAAACTCGAGTTTTCACACATTCTGGCAAGCCGGTGGTGTCTCAATCGATATGAAACACTTCGTTCAAATCCGTTGTGACCGGACTGTCATCCGGATTAGTCAACATTAGATCTTTCATGTGGCTCCACCAGCGCCGGCAAGTTTCAGTATCAGCTATAGTGCGCCACAACTCCTCCGACTCAATCTCCGCGTAAGCAAACAGGCGTCTATTACTGCTCCGATCAAGAAAAATTGAATAATTGCTCACGCCATGGTGCTTCAAGACCTCTTGCAACTCGGGCCAGATCGGATTATGACGTCTTTCATATTCAATCCACGCCCCCGGCTTTAATGTCATTAGAAAGGATTTACGAATCATTGCGAGTTGGTCTTTGGTCTTTGGACTTTGGTCTTTGGTCTTGGTCCTATCATTTTCCATATATCATTTGACATTTTTCAGTTGTCAATTCTCGCCTAGTATTCGGGCGACTAAAAATGGCAACTGAAAAATGTCAAATGATATATGGAAAATGACTCCGTTTTACTGCCTCCTGCTTACGGACCAATCTTACCCCCTGGAAAACGCTTCAATACATCCGGCTCATAAAGCGGAATAAACACATCCGTCTCCTTTTTAATCCGAGCCGTCGTTATGTAGTACTCCTCAAGACTCTCCTGAATGCCAAGTGGTTCGCCATCTTCAAGATTTCCATACTTGAATAAGCAATCCGAAATGCCAACGCGACCTTTTTCCGTTTCAACGACATAGCACATTGATGAGCGATGATGTACGCCGGCCCAAAAACAACTTAGCCCTGGCATGATCTCGTCTTCATCTTCCAAAAGGCGAAGACGTCCGTGCCCCTCGAAAGTCAAATAACGAAGCGACTCTTCAGACATGCGAAATTCACGAGGAACATGCATGGGAAACTTCTCAGCATGGAAATCTTCTATCCAGCCACGCTTTGAAATACACACCTGTGCGTTCTTGAATATTTGGATATTTGCGGTTGCGTAAATTTGAATCGGCGTGATCAAAACATAGTCGACGTCTTCAGGCTTGATCCCCAAACTCGCGAGTGCATTGACGGGACGCTCACTTTCATTACGAGCCAGTTTCCCGCGCTCACCGAAGCCGCTACTCCAGCGTGCATTCAAGGCGGTCAGGTCTTCCGGAGGTCCAGTATTGATGATGGCAGTCTTGCCATTGCCACGAATGACGACCATCCAGAAATAGAGCTGGACCCAATCGTTCCAGTGACTCATCCAATAAACTTCTGGACCCATCACGTCGCACTGGCCCATCTTTAGTAGTTGAATGGAGTAGGTCATAGTTTTGGGTCTTAGGTCTTAGGTCTTAGGTCTTAGGTCTTAGGTCTTTGGTCTTGGGTCTTTGGTGTTGGGTCTTCAGTCTCGGTTGGATGAAGTCGGTACCACGTCGCGGTAGCGATGGGTCCTGATCGATCTGAGACTCGAGATCTGTCAGGACCCACCGCTACCGCGACGTGGTACCGACCTCATCCAACCGAGACCGAAGATCAAAGACCTAAAACCAAAGACCAAAGTTCCCTTAATAGGTCGCGCGTCCGCCGGTCATATCAAACGTAAACCCGGTCGTAAAGGCGGTGCCTGGAGATACGATGAATGCCGCCATGTGCGCGATCTCTTCGAGCGTGCCACACCGCTTCATCGGAATCTTGTCAGTCATGTACTTCACCTGTTCCGGGGGCATCGCATCAACCATCGGCGTTTGAATTACAGCAGGCGCCAAAGCATTCACGGTGATCCCGGTCTCAGCGTATTCCTTGCCCTGGACTTTGGTCATCCCAATTACCGCGGCCTTCGATGCCGAGTAAGCCAGCATCCCGGCGTTTCCCTCTTTGCCAGCAACTGAAGCGATATGAAGTATGCGTCCATAGTTTCGCTTCAACATCCACGGCAGCACCGCCCGCGCCGTAAAGAATGACGCCATGAAATTCACATCGAATACGAAACGGAGATTTGCGGGATCAACTTCGTGACTCTTGATATTGGTCGCACCTGTTACACCAGCGCTGTTGACAAGAATGTCTATGCGGCCAAAACGTTCGGCGACCTGACTCACAACGTTCTCAACTTGATCTTGTTTAGTTAGATCAATTGCAAACGTCAAAGCGTTTTCGCCCACTTGCTTCGCAGCTGTCTGCAAAGCGTCGGCATTAAGATCAAGCAAAGCAACATGCGCACCATCAGCGTGCAGTTTTTTCGCGATCGCGAGACCCAGGCCTGACGCTGCTCCTGTAATAATTGCAACTTGTTCGTTCATATTGTTTGTCTAGGAAACCACCACAGCGCGTTCACTTTCATAAGGTCGAACCAGAGGTAGCGCCCTGTTGAGCTCGACACCCCAACCCGGTTCATCACTCAAGTCAAGATATCCGTTATTTGGCAAAGGTTCATTTGTGAACAACTCCCCGAACAACGGCACCAACTCATCCGCCTTTGGACTCATCACCAGAAACTCCGCAATCGGGCAGTTAGAAAACGCATATTGCATGTGATACGAAAACACGCTTGAGCCGTGCGGGATCACTGGGATGTCGTAAGCAGCGGCCATCGCGACGATACGACGCGCTTCAGTAAGGCCACCAACCCAGTTGATGTCCGGCTGCAGGATGTCGGCACATTTACGCGCGATGAGCTCGCGAAAACCATAACGCGTATATTCATGCTCGCCCGTTGTAACCAAACAAATCCCATTCAATGCCGACTTTAGAGCCGCATATCCATCGTAATCATCAGGCGGCAAACACTCTTCAATCCACAGTAGATCATACGGTGCTAGTGCCTTACCCAACTGAATCGCGTAAGGCAAAGTCAACGCCATGTAACAATCAAGCCGCAGTGGAAAGTCAGGTCCGACTTGTTCTCGTGCCTCGGCCATCACTTCAATATTCTTCTTTAAACCCTCGTGACCATCACCTGGTCCATAACGACAAGGGATCTTGGCCCCTTTGAATCCCCATTGCTGGGCGATATCGGGTCGCGAAGTCGTTGCATAAACGGGAAGGCGATCTTTGGTTTTCCCGCCTATCAACGCATACACCGGTTCATTACGAAGCTTGCCAAGACAATCCCAGATCGCTAAATCGACTGCACTGATTGCCTGGACAGTTAAGCCTTTGCGGCCGTATGGCATAGTTGCACGCCACATCTGATCCCAGATCAGTTCGACGTTACGCGGATCCTGTCCTTCAACGAAGCGACTCAGATGCTTCTCGATTATGTAGCAAGCCGGCTCACCACCGATGCTGCAACCTATACCGATAGTACCGTCCGTCAGTTCAACCTGGACCAGCACCGTGCCGAGCGCATTTATTCCCCAGCTAGTTCGTTTCGCTTTGTACTCCTCATAAACTGACATGGGGTTCGCAATCGGGAGATCGATAATCCAGTGACTTCCCTGCTGATTGTGGTAGTCAGCGCCCATTTCACTCGACTCGATAACGTATGCGCGTACTTCTTGAATTTTTGCTTGCTTCATGGTCAGGACCTCGGGTCTTGGTCTTCGGTCTTGCGTCTTCGGTCTCGGGTCTTCGGTTGGACAAGGTCAGTACCGAAGACCCAAGTCCAAAGACCTAAGGCCAAAGGCAATAGATCAAACCATCTCAGAAATTGAACCGGTCAATATTTTCTTTATTAAAGATGAATGGGGCTCCCAGGCGAACTTCATCACCGACTACCGCGATCTTTCCCAATCGGCCAGCATTGATTTCGCTATCTCCTGGCTTCAATTCACCTTTGCTCAAAGCGTTGGCGGCGTACACAGTCAAATATCCAAGGTCTGTAGTATTCCACAGCACTACGCTCTCAACTACTCCGGACTTTACGTAGGGCTTGTTCATATTGGGCAACGATAACCCCGTCACCTTTACATCAGTTCTTCCTGACTGTTTCACAGCTTCAGCCGCGCCAGGAACAGCAGGCGCTGCTATGGCCATGATTACTTTTACGTTTGGGTAGACTTTGAGAACTGTTTGAGTCTCGGCAAAAGCGCGATCTCGATCTCCTTCACTTGGCTGGATAGCTACCAACTTCATGTCGGGATATTTTTCAGCGAGTCGCGCGCGAATGTTTTTGATCCATTCATTCTGGTTCGCTGCACTTAGCGAGGCCGTTATCACGGCAAACTCACCTTTGTTACCCATCATTCGCGCTGCTTCATCAGTAAGCGTGTAACCAATTCCCTGGGGTGTTGCCTGATTGATCAGAAAATCGCGCGCGTTCTTTTCGGCATCGGCATCCCAGGTGATCACCTTAATTCCTTTCTCACGCGCCTTTCGCAAAACGGTCGAGATTCCGGCCTGGTTCTCAACGCTAACGGCGATCACATCGACGCCTTTTGTGATCCACGCTTCGACAACCTCATTCTGTTTAGCGGGATCTAAATCTGTTGGACCATCCCACAACAAATCAACGCCAAGCTCCTTTGCCGCTTCTTCTGCCCCCGCACGACAGCTGACAAAGTATGGATCGCCCTTCGCTTTCGGCATCATTGCCACTTGAATACGATGGGCCGAGGTTGTTGGGGAAGAAGCACCTGGCTCCTTCGTCAATTCTTGTTTGACTGATCGCACCAGCAACCAATTACTTCCGGCTACCAACAGCGCGGCCACTAGAATCACGGCGCTTAGTACAGCGACCTGCGAATTCTTCACCTCAATCTCCTCGATTCCAATTTGTGTTTGACTGCTCTTTGTCGCCAGCGAAGAAAAGCGATTTAGGACAATCGTCACTAACAGCAATACGCCCGTCAGGATTCCGGCCAATTCCGCCGGCTGCCTGCTGAGTCGTAACCCATTTTGCAGAACTACAATCGCGAATAAGCCGACTACCGTGCCAAATACTGTTCCGCGTCCGCCGAATATCGAAGCACCGCCCAACACAACGGCGGTGATCGCCATTAGCTCGAATCCGGTGCCGGCATCTGATTTAGCCTGGCCCAGATGTGCAACGTAAATGATTGCGGAAACACTTGCCGCAAGACCACAGATCAAATAGACAAAAAATAATTTTCGAGAAACTGCAATGCCGGCGTAACGTGCTCCCTCAGCTGAATGCCCAATCGCATAAAGCGAACGGCCGTATGCGGTACGATGCAACCACCAGCCAAACCCGACGATCGCCACGAGTAGAACCAGCAGTTGGGTAGGAATTAACCCACCAACATAGCCTTGCCCCAGAAACAAAAAACCGGCTGGAAAACTTGAATAATTCTCGATGCCGCGAGTAAGTCCTTCAGCGATGCCGCGAAATAGCGAAAAAGTTCCGAGCGTAACAATTAATGGCGGTAAGCCGAGCCGTGTAATCAGCAAGCCGTTAAGGCCACCGCCGAATAAACCGAGTAGCAGAGCAACTCCGGCCGCAAGTCCTATTGGAAAATGCGCATCCCGCCATAGTGCGCCGAAGACTACTGCCGCAAGCCCCATCATCGATCCGACGGAAAGATCGATGCCGCCAGTAATGATGACGGGCGTCAGGGCCAGTGCCAGCAATCCAACCTCGACGCTCAAGCGTGTAATTTCGAACCCATTCGATGTGGTCAGGAAGTTATCACCGACCAAACCAAAGATCGCACACTCAACGAACAACACGAGCAACAATACCCACTCGTGATTTGGAAACAATCGATCGCGCCACGGCGCGACCACTTTTAGTTCTGCATTCGAAGCGGTTGAAGTCACCGTTGCGTCTCGGCCCGCAATCCAAGATCTCCAACACCATGCCTGGAAAAACGACTCACAACCACATCTGACACTACCGCTGCCAGAATGATTGCGCCCTGAATGGCTTTCTCCCAAAACGCATTGATGCCAACAAAGGTAAGCGCGGTCCCAATGGTTCCCAGCAATGCGACACCAATTACCGTTCCCAGCACTGAACCCCGGCCACCTGTAATCGCAGTGCCGCCAACAACTACCGCCGCGATTGCTTTCAGTTCGAGACCAATACCTGCGTTGCTCGGAACGATCGAAAAACGCATCGCATTCAGAACGGCCGCGAGTCCAACTAACGCTCCCATCAAGACAAAAGTCGTAAACACCACGCGCTGTGGATTGATACCGGCCAGTCTCGCTGCCTCGGCATCAGAACCAACCGCATAGATTGAGCGACCTATCGCCAGATTGCGTAGCGCCCAACCAAAGGCAATGAGAACTATTAAAGCCACGGCGATAACGATTGTTTGACCGAAGGTTTGACCAAGACCAAACCATTGAAAATTCTTAGACAGGTCTTGCACCCACGTCCCTTCAGTTACCCAACGCAAGCCATCCCGCCATGCAACCATCAACGCCAGCGTAACGACGATCGAAGGCATTTTAAGTTGCGCCACAAATGCGCCACCCACGGCACCCATTAAAGCGCCGGCAACGATGACCACAGGCAATAAAGCAAATGGCGGCACACCGGCTTTAGATAACGAACCCGCCAGGTATGTCGCTACGGCAAATTGAGAACCAATCGATATGTCAATCTCGCCTGTGAGAATTACCAGAGTCATTCCCACGGCAACGATCAGAACAGCCGCGTTATTCATTGCGAGATCGCGCAAATTAGATGTCTGCAAAAACGACGGCGCAATAAACGCTACAAGAATCAGTAACACGATGTAAGAAGCAGCTACTGAAGCCTCGCGCTTGTATCTGGCAAGGAAATTTTTCATTGCTGCTTCTTCAAAGCACCCGGCGAGTACCACTTGATCACATAGTAAGTGGCGGAAGTTGTTCCAATGTTGCGGACACCATGTAACTCATTCGACGCTTCATAAATAATCGAGCCTGGTCCAGCGCGCTTTACTTCACCTTTTTGTGTCGACTCTAAAACTCCCTCTTTAACAATTATTAATTCTTCCTCGGGATGAGAATGAGCCGCGTGCGAAGCCTCACCGGCTTTGACCGTTGTTACGTGACACTCAAGTTGATCCAGCGTGGCTGTCGGTGCTTTAAAGAAATCGCGAGTTGAACCTGTCTTAGTTTCCTTAGCTGGTATTGCGTCCCAATCAAAAACCGAGGAGCCCATCAAGGCCGGAGTTTTCTGTGCCGCGCCAATGATTCCACACGTAAGTAGGCAACTTGCAGCGGCAATCAGGATGTCTCGCTTTGTTAACATTGGATTGTCCAGTCCACTTGGTTTTGCGGGCACCAGTTGGATGAGGTCAGCACCACCGTCGCTGTGGCGGGTGGGCCCGTCTTCGACCTAATCCGATTATTTGCTAAGGCCCACCCGCTACCGCGACGGTGGTACTGACCTCATCCACTGAGTCCCACTACCTCTCAAAACTAGCTCGACCTACGCAACTAACTGTTCATGGCCCAAAGCAAGCGACATTACTTTTTGTTGCGTCGCTTCTGCGCGGGAGAGGATTCCAACAATCTCGCCTTGCCTCATTACTACTACTCGATCACTCATTCCCAGAATTTCCGGCAGTTCTGATGAGATCATCAATATTGCAGTGTCTTGCGAAGCGAGCTCACCCATAAGTGCGTGAATCTCGGCCTTGGCACCAACATCGATTCCCTGTGTGGGTTCATCAAGAATCAGGACACTTGGCTTAGTTTCCAACCAACGACTTAACGCTACCTTCTGTTGATTACCACCGGAGAGTGTTGTGACTGGCGCAAAGACTGCCGGAGTCTTGATCGCAAAGCGACGCACGTAGTCGGTCGCGATCTTTCGTTCTCGCTGCACATCAAAGGCAATGCCACTCGACAATTTCTTCAGCGAAGCAAGCGTGATGTTCGCATCAATCGGCATGTTCAGTACCACGCCGTGTCGACGTCGATCTTCAGGCAAATAAGCAATACCCAAATCGATCGCGTCAGTAGGTTCCTGAATCGTTACTACTGTGTTGCGCAAACGAATCTCCCCGGCGTCGGCTGGTTCAAGACCAAAAATTGTTCGCGCTAAAGCAGTACGACCTGCACCAACCAGGCCCGCAAGCCCAACAATTTCTCCCGCTTTGACGGAAAGGTCGACTTCCCTGATACCGTTTGCGCTACAACCAAGTTTTCGAAGCTCAAGGACGGTGGCCCCTTGCTTGACCTCGACTTTCGGGAAGACTGCTGACAATTCGCGTCCAACCATTAGTCGAATCAACTCTTGCCGGTCCACTCCTGCCATCGGTTGCGTACCAACGTACGAACCATCGCGCAGAACAGTCACTCTGTCAGCAACGATCGAAAGCTCTTCAAGGCGATGCGAAATGTAGATGATGCCAACTCCAGAGGCGCGAAGCTTGGCAATTACTCGATAAAGGTTCTGAGTATCTTCTTCAGCAAGCGAAGAAGTTGGCTCGTCCATGATCAAGACGCGTGCGTTTGCACCCAGCGCTCGCGCAATTTCGACTAACTGTTGCTGCGGCATGCTGAGGTCGCGCACTTCAGTATCAGGATTGATCTTTGAGCCAACCTCAGACAGCAGTTGAGCGGCGCGCGAACGGCGCATCTTCCAATTAATCCGTCGCCAAATGCCTGAGCCTTCCAACCCAATTGAAATATTTTCAGCGACCGTGAGTTCAGGAAACAGTGCCGGCTGCTGATAAATGGCCGCGATACCGATCGCTTTCGACAACGCAGGTGAATTATTTGTAATTAACTTCCCTTGAAACTCCAGCTCACCGCTATCAGCTTGCACCGCGCCTGTAATGACCTTGATAAGCGTCGATTTTCCAGCCCCGTTCTCGCCGATCAATGCATGCACTTCACCAGCTTGCAGTTCTAATGAAACACCACGCAGCGCCTGCACTCCGTCGTACGACTTGAAGATGTTTCGTGCATGAAGAAGGGTCATTTGTTTGGTCGCGAGACTTATTGGGCAATTTCAGATTTAAGATTGCAGATTTCAGATTTTCTCAGCGTCTCAGCGTCCTCTGTGTCTCATTGTTGAAAGATCTCGCTTGGCAACGCATGATCAACGCCGAGACGCTGAGAAAATCTGAAATCTGCAATCTTAAATCTGAAATCTTAAACGGCCCTAGTCCTCCGAAAACAACAACTTCACCATATCGTCTTTCCAGGTTACTAATGAGTTGCGAAACATTTCGCGCAACTCAGGAGCACTCATTACAGGAATCGCCTCAACGATCTTCGCGTGCATACACGCACTATCGTGATAGGACGCTTGTTGACGACTAGTCTTCATCAGGAAGAACGCAAACAGCGGAACGACTAATCGCTCAAGCACATCGACTAAATATGGATTACCCGAAAGGCTCCAGATCTTTCGATGGAAGGCGAGGTCGCCTTCATAAAACTGTGGTAAATCGAGCGACTCCGCCGCTGCTGACATTTTGTTGATCTCGAGTTTGAGATTCGCAATGTCAACCTCAGTTGCGTTCGCTTTGGCCCACTCAATTGCAATTGCTTCGAGTTCAACTCGGAGAGCAAAAATGCTTCGCACATCGCTGGGCGAAAGCTTCGTAACGGTTGTCCCCTTGTAAGGTGTTCGGGTAACAAACCCCTGATGCTCAAGCTCGATGAGGGCTTCACGAATAAGGGGAACGCCAGCACCCAATTGCTGGGCAATTTTACTTTCGACGATCGCTGCACCTGGCTCAATGGTGCCGGTCAGGATCGCGTCCTTCATTGCTCTAACGACCTGATCTCTTTTTGAGATTGGTTGAATCAGTTCCAGCATAAGCCGGTCCTCCGGGCCGATAGACGAACTATTTTTTTGTATAGCGCTTTGAAAGCAAGACTGACTGGCGGTGCTCAGGACACGCCAGACTGAGGACGGTGTGATTTATTGTAACCAGAAAATCTGTGGGCTGCCCTTTAAACCTCCCTGTAAGCGGAGGTTCGCTCATGTATTCAATAATGTTGTCGCGCACCAGGCCCCAGAACTGCCGGGGCGGGATCCAAACACTTCCCTCGTAGCAAACCACCTTAGCTGAATGCTTGCTGGGCACACCGATACCTCCACATCGCCCTTGCGGGAATCTCCTGACGGAGCGGCTGATTTTCCAGGACTCCGCGCAGTATACACGAAGATTCTCAGATTACAAGATCATATTAGAATCTTGTGAGGGATTTTGAGCGTGGGGAAATAGGAATAGGACCTATGAGACATCTGGGACGAATAACATAGGTCTCATAGGTCAAATAGGTCCTATTCTATTGCGCTCCAACTACTTACGTGCTTGAGGCACCAGGTATTTCGAGTTTGGT
This sequence comes from Acidobacteriota bacterium, assembly GCA_046734235.1. Lineage (GTDB taxonomy): Bacteria > Acidobacteriota > Blastocatellia > Pyrinomonadales > Pyrinomonadaceae > PSRF01. The sequence goes on along the minus strand of JBKPQV010000777.1, from coordinate 1,545 downwards.
TTGTTTCTCACCTGACATGTTTCCAGTGAGGATCGCAACCGCAGACGTCATGGCCTTCTCTCCTCCACAACGAATTGCACTACCTGTTCGAATTGCTGTACAAAACTCGGCAATTTCGTTCTGATAAGAGATTCCCTTGTTAACGATGCTGTCGCCCATGTTGACTGTGCGCTGTGCGGAGCCAGCTGGCTGACTAGCTGAACTGTCAGCGACTGGCCCGGAAGATTGGCGGGATAATTCCACTTTGGTTGTGGGCACCTCACCCTTATTCTCCATGAAGAGATAAGCCTCCAGCTCACGAGTCATGATCAGGGTACCTTTCGTTCCCATAAACATTTCATAGTTCTCTTCAAACGCGTTCGATTGGATTGATGAGAACGTAGCCGTTCGATCACCAGGGTAGTTGAAGGTTGCGTAAACGTGATCGTAGACCTCACGACCATCTTTGTATTCGTAAGTTCCGCCGCTTACATAGACAGCTGTTGGGTGCGAATCAAAAAACCAGCTGGCAGCCGTAATCTGATGACTTCCGAGTTCGCACAACAGCCCTTCCGAATACTTCCGGTACATTCTCCAATTCAGAAGATGTTCCCAATCCGGATAGCCCCAGCGGCTGGGATCGAAATTTGGTGATGGCGGCTGTTCATTCCTCCGCCAGGTGTTATTGCGATGCCAGGCTAAGCGAGCATGATAGACGTCGCCGAGCACACCTTGCTTGATGATATTAGAGTAAGCAGCCTGATAGATCGGGTTGTAGTAACGTTGATAGCCAATCTCAAGAACGCGGTTGTTCTTTTTAGCCGCATCGATCATCTGCTGACATTCAGCCGCGCTCTTGGCCATCATCTTTTCACACAGGACGTGCTTACCAGCGTTTAGCGCGCCCACCGCAACTGGCGCGTGCATCCACAGTGGCAGTGCTATGTGAACCGCCTCCAGATCTTCTTTCTGCAGCATCTCTTCCCAATTGTCATATTCGTTAGGCTTGGGCCAACCCTTCTTAACCATCATGTCAACCATCGCGGCGCGACGTGCCGGATTCACATCACACAAGGCTTTTAAGTCGCAGAACTCTCGCTGGTATTGATTGAGCAGTCCTTTGCCCATGTCGCCAGTGCCTACCAATGCGATTTTCACCGGGCCGCCACGAACAGGTCCGCGCGTAAGCGCAGCACCGCCAAGGGCTACCAGTGCTGGAACCCCCGCAACAGCCTTCAAAAAATTTCTTCGTCCGGTTGTTTTTTGTTCTTCAGTTAAGTTCATGATGGCTCCTTGGGTAGTCAGTTGTCAGTTGTCAGTTGTCAGTTGTCAGTTGTCAGTTGTCAGTTGTCAGTTGTCAGTTGTCAGTTGTCAGTTGTCAGTTGTCAGTTTGAAAATCTGTCCTGCCTTTAGTAACCCGCCAATTCTAAACACTGACCCTGGTCCTGGGAGCGCACGCGTCCCCGCGTGCCCGCTTGCCAACACTAACCTCTGACCCTATCTCGGTGCACAACTTCTTCTTATCCAAATGAGACTACTCTGACAAAGGGGGCACGCGGGGACGCG
>JBKPQV010000776.1:0-5498 GCA_046734235.1 Acidobacteriota bacterium | reverse complement strand
CCCTTACGTTGATCCATTGAGCTTGATTCAAGTTGAATTGCTACGACGCAAACGACGCGGTGAGGATAACGATGATCTGAACTACGCACTCGCGGCGACGATTAATGGTATTGCTGCGGGGTTAAGGAATACTGGCTGACATAGGACTCGAACAAAATAGGTCCAATTGGTCCTATAGGTCCTATTTCCTATAAGCTCCTATTTCCCTACCTCCACTTCTTCACCTTTGGCCAAAGTTTTTCCAAAGACCCAAACTTTGCACCTTTGCACAAATGCACTGGGATATTGCGTTCGAGTGCGTACGGATGATCAGACGTGCCGACCAGCTCCACGGATTCGAACAATTGGTCCAAATCCCCTTTATCATCGTCCAGGACTATCATGCACTGACCGGAATAACCACGAGGGCCCCATAAGAAATAAGTCTGATGACCACTGAGTGCGGGAGGCAAACCATATCGCGGTCCAAAGAAGTCTATTGCACCAGCCTGTCCATAGTTCTGGGCGAAAATTCCGCAGTCGCGCTTTTCTTCAGGGGTTAGACGTGACCAGGCTTGCGCCGCAACCTGGGTTAATTCTTCCCAGCCGAATTGATCTGCGTAATGTTGTGGCAAGATTGCGTGCTCGTGACTGTGCTCACTGCGCGGCACCTTGAACGGCAAACTATTCATATAACCAACGAATTGATCGACCGAAAGTACTGGAACAATTAAAGGCGCAAACCAGGCGCCACCGGCAATCATTAGAACGATGAGGGCGGGCTTCAACCACAATTGCCTGGTTCGGTCGATTCCATTCTCAAACGCGACAGCTCCTGCCGCGAACAACATCGGATAAATCGGTGCGAGATAGTAGTTCTTACCTTTGAGGACGACGAAGCTTATGAACGCAACCAAATAACACACCGCCAAAAAGCGAAACTGTTTGAACTGCTTGCCAAACAGCAAAACAATCAACCCGGTGATCCAGATAGCAGCAGTTAGCGGGTGCAAGAGCAGAATCTGTTGCAGGAAGAAAGCGAGTGGAGATAGTTGGACGTCTCTACCATCCGCGCGAATGTTGCGCATCAATTGCAGGAAGGGCCAGTCGTTTTGAATGTTCCAGATAAGATTCGGTAGAAAGATCACGAAAGCCGCGAGGCCACCTAACCAAAACCATTTGTTCCAGAGTGCTTTGCGCTCACCAGTGAGTAATAAACCCAAAACAATTCCAAAACCAAAGATACCAATCGAATACTTTTCTTCCAAACCCAGGCCCGCGATGACTCCAAACCAAACCCAGTAACGCGGGCTCCGTTTGACTGCCAATATTGCAAAGTAGACGCTGCCCGTCCACAGGAGAGGCTCGAGACAATTCGTTGTCAACAAGCTGCCGTCCGATAAGTAAACCGGTGCTATTACCATCGCGACAGCGCTGAGAATCAACGCATAGCGCTTTCCTCCAAACTCACGCGCGATCATCGCTGTAAGAATCACCGTAAACGAGATCGCCAAAGCTGGTAGAAAACGGATGCTGCGAAGCGAGTCGCCGATGAGTTCGCGACTTATCCTGACTAAGAATGGCAAAAGTGGAGGCTGGTCAACATATCCCCAGGCCAGGTGGTTGCCGCACGAAAGGTAGTCAAATTCGTCGCGGAAGTAACCATAACGGTTGTTGAAGACGGTGTGGAATATCAGTAACAGGAGGGATATCACCACCACGATCCCCAGGCCATCTGAGAGCCACCTTCGTTTGGCAACTGTACTCATAATTGCAACAAAGCCCTTCCCCAATTTGGCGGGTCGCCTTAAAATAGCTGCAGTCCCCCGCAACTCCCACGTTGTAAGAACAAGGGGCCCTTCAGTTGAGCTTTAGAGTTTCTGCATTACTCCAGGCTGTTTCCGCTGGAGACGAAAATGCGGTCAGTGCCATTTTGGCAACAGGTGCTGACGTTAACGCCAAAAACGACGGGGGTCAGACTCCTCTGATCCTCGCGATCGTCTCGGGCCAGCCACACCTTATTCGGCCTCTCCTTTCGGCCGGCGCTGATCCTCTGCTCCAGGACAATACTGGTCTGAACGCCATCGAATGGGCCGCAAGAAAGGGCCGTGGCGACCTGGCAGATTTACTGTCTGGAAACACCAAGAACGGCCAAAATGGCTCATATGAAAGCCGAAACGGCAACACACCAAAGAAACCGGCACCCACTGCTGAAGAGCTCCCGCGTTCGAAGGCGCTTAACTCTGACGAAAAAAGTAGAAAGTATCTGGCTGGCCTGAGGCAACGACTCGAAGAGAAAGCTAGTAGACCACAACCACCAGTTCCTCGAACGACCGACTTAGGTACCCAACCAGCGCCTGCCCCCCCGGCAAGAACTGAGCGTCATCAGGAAGCTCAGCAGGCCGTGTGGTCTTCGCCACCGATTTCAAACGAACCTATGATTTCACATCGGGAAGACTTCCTACCCGATGAACCTCATGAAAAAGTAATCCGCAAACGTTGTCCCGAGTGTAACCGAATCTACTCCGGCGAATTAATCGCGTACTGTTCTTATCACGTCGTCCCGCTGGTCGATGCTAATGAACCCATCACCGTTCAGAAGACACACAATCCATCTACTCTCTTTTGGCTACTGGTTGCAGTCACTGCGGTTGCGGCAGCTTTAGCCGGACTCTTCATAACCAACCTGATTATTAACAACAATAATTCAGGGACGCCCACTTCAGCATCGGCTCCGGTAAACACGACGCGAAAAGGAATCCCAGTACTCGGGCGAGAACTACTTGGAAAAGCCGTGTCGTTACCTGAAGCTGAGCCACCTGCAGTCGCGGTCACACAACCCACATCTGTAACCGTCAAGATCCAGATCGACAAATCCGGGAAGGTGCTGTCCGCGTCGAGTACTAGTAGTGAGCGCGCCTTGAGTGATGTAGCTATCGTAGCTGCAAAGAAAGCAACTTTTTCGGTGGAGAAACTTAGGGCGCGAGGGGCGGAAGGAACAATCACCTACACATTCAATCCCTAGGAGAATAGGACCTATATGACCAATAGGACGAATAATAGGCCCTATACGTCATATAGGTCCTATTCCCATCTATCGCTCTTGCCTACGGATTGATCCGAATGATCTTTCCAGTTGTGCTCTCGGTAATGTAGAAAGCGCCAGACTTCTCGTCGCGTACGAAACCACTAGGTCTGTTAAGACACGTTGAAATTGGTACAGCAGGAAAGGAAGCGGTTTCAAATCGCTGAAATCTACCCGGCTGATCTGTCGCCAGGTCCAAACTGTACTCCAACGTAAATACGTTGTACCAGCCTTTCGCCTTAACTGTCCAAACATCCACAAGCGTGGTCCACCCATCCATGTAACGAGAGATTTCGCCGGTTTTCTTGTTTACACGCACAACTGAAGAGTTACCGGAAAGATACGGATAGCCACGCATCAAGGTAACTAACAAGTCGCTGTCCAACTCATGAATACTCGAGGGCACTGCGTCGATGTTAGCTGGGCCAATCGAGGTTGGATTCGGAATAGTCGGAAAGCTAGTTAAAAGCGATACCCGACCAGTGGATATATCAATCCGGAAAATGGCATTGCGACCACTATCGGCAATGAAAAGATCATTCCCGGTTCCGACGATGCTTGAAGGAACGGTTGGACGAACATTTTGCGGGTAATAGGGGAGCGGATCCGCAACATAGTCTGGCAAGTCGGCTAATAGTCGAATTGACAAGCCGTCGTTTCCGCCATTGCTGAAATTGAGGGATTGTCCACTCTTGAGAGATTCCTGATTAGACAATGTGAGGGCAAATCCATTTACGATACTCTCGGCTGACCCAGTGAACTGGACCGCTAAAACTGAACTGGCGATTGGTGAACTCGGCACAGGATTCGGAACTTCGGTGCCGATTATTGGTCCCGACAGAGTGCTATCGCCTTCACCGGTCAAGACATACAACATACGGCCTGATTGAAAAAGCGCTTGAGTTCCGGTGAACTTACCTTCAGCATTTCGTCCCGAGGGAAGCCCATCTAAAACGGTCCTGCGAGTGCCGTCGAGCCCCACGATTGATATTCGTCCGGTATTCGGAGCTTGAATTCCAGATTCAGCTACCAGCAGGTTGCCAGATGGTGTTTGGATCAGTTTGTTCGGGCCGTTCAAACCATTTGTAACCACGGATCCGGGGCACTGAGCGTCAACGACTATGGGGAGTAAGAATGCAAAAATGCCAGCCAATAAGGCTACTAAGCGGGACCGAGAGACACTGCGGGGCAACATTAACGTGATCCTTTCTAGGCGACCTTCGCCAGCCGAATGGGTCAATAGAACGCTTACCGCTTTTGACTAGACTGGGTTAGGAAAAAAGCAGGCGGCGTTGGAGATGGATTTGTGGATGTTTTTAAGCCAAGCTGTCGGGAAAGTCAAACCCAGCGGGAGCATTTCAGAGTGAAGACCGCAGATTTGGAGGATCTCAGTCCGTTAATACGGAACAGGAGCGCAGCGACTGTACGCAAGAAATGAATCCCCGAGCCTCTAGGCTCGTTTGTGTACAGTCGCTGCGCTCCTGTTCCGTATTGATAAGCCTTGACTTTTTTCACCAGTCGAATAGAGTTTTGCCTGCACAATTTGGCCTGTACCGGGCTGCTAAACTTCTTACACTCATTCTGGTAATTCCCGACTACCTGGCCCTATTTATTAATCAATGAGTAACGAACAAGAAGAAAAAGATCTATTCCTCAAATGCCTTCTCGAAGCTAACGTCGACGGAATTCTGGCCTTCGACCTTGAATGCCGCTACACGTTATGGAACCGCGCAATGGAAGAGTTCTCTGGTGTAAAGCGTGAGAACGTGCTGGGAAATTGCGCCTTCGATCTTTTTCAATGTTTGAAGGAGACTGGCGAAGACAAGTATTACCTCGATGCCCTGGCCGGCAAAACAATCGTCGCTCAAACTCGACCTTACAATATTCCCGAAACCGGTCGATCAGGATTCTTTGATGGCTACTATTCCCCTCGCCATGATGAAAACGGCGTAGTAGTTGGCGGCGTCGCAATCATCCGCGACGTCACTGACCGTAAGCGTGCAGAAGCGTCAGCGATAGAAGCTCATCGGCTCGCCTTTCACGTTGAGAATACTCCGCTCGCCGTAATTGAATGGGACCACGAATTCCGGGTGTTACGCTGGTCACCAGCCGCTCAGAGATTGTTTGGTTGGAATTCAAAGGAAGTGCTGGGCAAGAGATTTAGCGATTGGGACTTTGTCGTTGCGGAAGACGTCGAGGCAGTAAATGAAGTTGGGAACCGCCAAAATCAGGGTACAGAGCACCATGGAATTTCGCGTAATCGTAACTATACCAAGCTCGGTTCCGTGGTTAATTGCGAGTGGTACAACTCTGCACTTTATGATGCAGGCGGCAAACTCATTTCCGTACTTTCGCTTGTACTGGATGTAACTGTTGCAACCCGTATTGAAGATGCCCTGCGGAAATCCGAAGCTCAATACCGTCTACTCTTCGA
>JBKPQV010000775.1:0-6647 GCA_046734235.1 Acidobacteriota bacterium | reverse complement strand
ACGCGCTAAGGAGTTGTTTACCGCCAGTGGTCAAAACTTCGACGCACTGAAAAAGGCTGCGCTTTCGAAGGACTTCAAGCCGGTAGTTCTTAATGCGAAAGCTAACATGACCGTCAAGAACACACTGCGCGAAATTAATTCGAGTAACGTCATTGGCAAACTCGAAGGATCGGATCCAACGCTTAAGAACGAATACGTTATTTATACGGCGCACTGGGATCACCTGGGACGTGATCCAAAATTAGCTGGCGATCAGATTTTCAATGGCGCGCTGGATAATGCCTCTGGCACCGCCACGTTGCTTGAGATAGCAGAAGCATTTACGAAACTAGCTACACATCCGAAACGATCCATTTTGTTTCTTGCCGTTACTGCCGAAGAGAAGGGCTTACTAGGTGCGAAGTACTATGCGGAGAACCCTCTCTATCCGCTTAACAAGACGCTTGCGAATATTAATATGGACGGCGTCAATCAGTGGGGAAGGACTACAGACATTACGATGGTGGGCGACGACAATAGCACCTTAATCGACTTGCTACGGGAAGCTGCCTCTGCTCAGAAGCGGACAGTTAATCCGGATCCAGAATCAGAGAAAGGGTTTTACTACCGTTCAGATCACTTCGAATTCGCGAAACAAGGCGTTCCCGCACTCTATACTGACTCAGGGATTAACTACGAAGGAAAGGATGCGGCGTTTAGCAAACAGAAGCGAGACGAATACACAAACAACGACTATCACAAAGTCTCTGATCAGATTAAGCCCGACTGGGATCTAACCGGAGCGGTTGACGACGCACAGTTGTTGACCATGATCGGGTACCGAGTCGCTCAGGCCGACAAGTATCCTGAATGGAAAGCCGGCTCCGAATTCAAAGCCAAGCGAGACGATATGATGAAGGACGCTTCAGGTGCTCAATAGTCGGATTTTCTTGTTCTTACCTCGTTCAGTTTGAACGAAGTGCCGTGATTGGATCGATGCGTGAGGCTCGCCTTGCCGGAAAATAACCAGCAGCCGCAGCTACAATAACCAAAATAGTCACCATCCCAATGAACGAGGCCGGATCGTTTGACGTCACGCCAAACAGCAAACCGACCAATGCCCGCGTCATTATCCACGAACCTGCCATCCCGACAATTAGTCCGATCACCGCGAGTTGCAAGGTCTGCCGAATGATTCTCAGCTGAAGGCTTCCTCCCGACTCACCCAGCGCCATGCGAATACCAATCTCATGGGTTCGCTGCTGCACGGAGTACGAAATCACAGCGTAAATGCCCAACGCGGCCAGAATCAACGCAAACGCTGAAAACCCCGTTAGCAACATCACCACGAAGCGACGTGGCGATGTTGCTTTGTCAACCAACTGCTGTACGGTGCGAAATTCGTTTGCGCCAAGGTTGGGAGCGAGTGGCTGCAATGCCGATCGAACTACTGTTGCGACGCTCGCCTGTGGCAATGTAGTACGCATCACGAGTTGGACCGCTGAATAATCGTTGGTCTGGCGCATCGGTAAATACATTTCAGAACCGGAATCCTGTTCGACCGTTACGTGACGTACCCCTCCTACGACACCGACAACACGACGACCACCATCTTGAGTGACAACTTGTCCAATCGGATCCTGGCCAGGCCAAAGTCTTTCCGCCAGAGTCTTATTTACGATGATCACTTTTTCGCTTTCTGTAGTGTCATGGTCCGTGAAATCGCGACCTGCCAGTAACGGTATACCCATCGCCTGCAAATATCCGTTGCTCACAATGCGGACGAAGGCCTCAGGATAGTCATCTCTTTCGTAAACTTGGCCCTTGCCAGCCACGCCCCAGCTTCGATCGCCTTCCAAAGGTAAAACATCGGTTAAGCCACTCGCTTCTATTCCGTTTGTGTTCTGCACGAGTCGCAGAGCTTCATCAAAGTAAGCGTTGCGCTTAGCCTGGGTTCTGTAACCCGCTCCTGGATCAATGCGGATGGCCACCACTCGTTCAGGCTGGAAACCAAGATTGACATCGAGGACTTTGAGAAAGCTTCTGACGAGAAGACCTGTGCCTACGAGTAACAAACAAGCGAACGCAATCTCCACAACAACAAGCGAACTTCTAAGCCATGCGTGTTTTTTGCTTCCGGTTGATCCGCGATTACTGTCTTTGAGTGATTCATTCACGCCGATGACAGGAACCTGAAGCGCTGGAACGAGACCAAACGTCACGCCTGTTGCAATGGCTATGACAAGCGTAAAACCAAATACACCAAAATCAATTTGTACGTTCGAAAGAAGTGGAATACTCACGGCGTCGAGACGTGTCAGCACACGTGCACCAACCAAAGTTAATAGAACACCAACAATCGCTCCCGCACCAGACAGTACAATACTTTCCGTTAGCATCTGGCGAATCAGTCGACCTCGTGCGGCACCAAGCGAAACGCGGATGGCCATCTCCTTTTGACGAGTGGCATTTCGCGCGAGGAGCAGATTCGAAAGATTCGCACAGACGATTAGCATTACCACACCAACTGCGCATGCTAATACCACGAGCGCTGGACGCAGACGACCGGTGACGTGTTCCTTCAATGAACTCAGTAACGGCTCAAACTCGTTGCGCTCAGGATGCTGGGCACGAAATTGTGGGCCAAGTAAGCCGAGGTCAGCTCGTGCACCTTCTAAAGTAACTCCAGACTTTAGACGTCCTACGATTGCAGATGTATTGCCCATCCGATCAGTCTCAGGCGTAAGGGGAAAGGGTCGGTATAGATCGACACGGCTGCCCGGCGCGAAGATGGAAGCAAAATCAAATGACGCCGGCATCACTCCTACCACTGTGACAGACTGTTCGTTTAGCTGCACGCTCTTGCCGACGATGGCAGAATCGGAGCCGAAGCGTCTCTTCCACAAACCGTCTGTTAACAGCACTACCGCAGGACCGTTTATTCTGCATTCGTCTGCAGTGAACAGCCGACCGATTTGTGGCTCAACTCCGAGTACGTGAAAGAAGTTTTGCGAAACGGGAACACCAGTCAATCGCTCCGGTTCACCATCTCCAGTCAGCTTAATGTCACCTACATTGTAGTAAGCGAAATAGGCCCCGAGCTCTTCAAATGATCTATTTGCTTCCCGAGTATCCAGGAGATATCCGACCTGTGTGGTCTGTTCCGGCACGCTCTTCTTATTCGCCACCCAGACCAAACTGTTAGCATCCTTGAATGGCAATGGGCGAAGTAAGAGAGTGTTGACGATGCTGAAGATCAGTGCACTGGCGCCGATTCCCAGGCCCACGATAAGAATTGCAAAAAAGGCGAAGCCCGGATCGCGTCGAAGGATTCGAAAGGTGAATCGCAGATCCTGCAACAACGTATCAACGAGCGGCAAACCTCTCGTCTCACGATGCGCTTCTTTTAAACTCACCAGGTTTCCTAATTTCAAACGGGCAGTTCGGTGAGCTTCCTCAGGTGAAAGTCCGCGACGAATGTTTTCTTCGACGAGCAATAACAGATGAGCATCAAGTTCGTTATCCAGGTCACGGTCGAGGTCGCTTCTCTTGAAAAAGGCAACGATGCGTGCGACTAAATGGCTCAGGCGACTCATGCCTTATCTCCCTGGTGTTAGCTGTAACAGTCTTCCAATCACTCCCGAAATTCTCTTCCAGTCCTCAGTTTCAGCTTTCAACTGTTTTTGGCCAGCCTTTGAAATTGAATAGAATTTCGCTTTCCGATTGTTCTCTGAAGAGCCCCAGGTAGCTTTGATCCATTTCTTTTGCAATAGGCGGATCAAACAGAGATAGATTGTTCCCTGGTTCACGACAAGGGCGTTCTCACTTAGCTGCTCGATACGGCGGGCGATGCCGTAGCCGTGCATTGGCCCCATCGCCTCGAGCGTTTGCAGGACCATGAGATCTAGAGTGCCCTGCATAATTTCGGATCTTGTTTCGACCATGCATCCTCCTGTGGGTTACACACAGGAACTATTTACAGATCTTCCTGTGGGATGTCAACAGGAGATTTTGAAAGATGGGTTGATCTTATTTTCGCATCGTTCAACTGAGGAACTAACCGCGCGACGCTCGCGAAAAAGAGCTGGGAGGGCTGAAATACCAAGAAGTTATCTGAAGTCTCTGAGCAGAACGACGTCAGTTGTAACTGGTCCATGCGAGATGGCGAGTCGCTTGCCATCGGGCGACCAGGCAAAAGACCGAATGCTATCGGATTTGAAATTGGTGATCGGCTTGCGGGGTCCGCCGTTAACCGGCTGACTCCAGATGTTGTCAGCACCATTCGTTTCATCAACATAAGTCAATGCACTGCCGTCAGGCGTCCATCTCAGGATTGGGTGTAGGTCGGGAATAAAACCAGGTGAAACGTCAAACGACTTGGTTACTGGCCCACCGCTAAATGGCACGATCTCGATCCTTGGCTTGCCGTCAGTCGCCGGAGCAAGAGCGAAGAATGCAACCCATTTCCCGTCGGGGGAGACTGCGGGAAATAGCGACATAGTGTCTGTCAATTGTTTAGGTTCACCTCCATCAATTCCTACTTTCCAAAGAACCAGGTCGCCGGAGTGCGCAGAATTAAAGACTACTGAGGAACTATCAGGGGACACGATAGGAAAGAAGGCCGGTGTGTTTGTGGGGAGAAGTAGCTTGGGATTGTCTCCATCGATACCCATGCGCCAAAGATTCGATACAGTCGATCGTGTACCCGCAAAAACAACGTAGCGGCCATCCGGCGACACCGATGGGTAGCTCTTGGGTTCACCGTCAGCTGTTAGTTGTCTCGAATCGCTTCCATCTGAATTCATCGACCACACGTCAATGTTTTCTCCACTTTGAGTCACATAGACAATTTTGCCATCGGGTGTCCATGTAACACCGGTCTCGCCATCGAATTTACCGTTGGTGACCTGTACGGCCTGACTTGAATCCTTGCTTTCGTCCATGACGAATATCTTTAATGAGGAGTCTTTTTGTGTCGTCACGATGGTTCTTCCGTCCGCAGTCAACCCGAGACTTGCTTGGCCATAACTATTCAGGTCGTTTGTGATTCGGCTCGTGTTTCCGGAGGGATATGAAACCAGGAAAACTTGCACTCCGCTGGAGGACCCTTCCGGAGCTGCGGTGAGGACGAGACCAGTGCCATCGCCTAACCACGTGACGTGGAAAACATCCCTAAAACTTTGTGATGTGAGTATTCGTTCGGCTCCTCCTCGCGTCGGTATCCCGATCAACTGTGCCGGACTATTGATGCTATTCATCAGGACCCCACATGCAATCAACTCTCCGTTAGGTGACCATGAGAGACCATACGGAGAAAAAAATTGGGGCTGTTTGCGCGTCGCGAGCTTCTGTTCGCCAGTTCCATCAACGTTTGTCGCCACCACGAAGCTTTCACCTGGTTCCGCAGAACGTGTGAAAGCAATCCTCTTCCCGTCCGGAGAGAAGGTTATAGCACTTGTAACTTTTACTAATATTTTCTGAGGCGTCCCTCCTAACACCGGTACCTCATAAAGCGCGCCTAACGAATCCTGCTCATCAACACGAGTGAAATAGACAAGTTCGCCATCAGGTGAAAAGGTAGTTCCTAAGTAAGTTGCCTCGACAGGCGGAGCTATCTGGACCAGACTGCTAGTCGATACTTGTCGTACCCACAACGCCTGCTTGCCCGATTCAGCGGTTACGAAGACAACATATTTGCCATCGGGAGAGATTGCGACATTGTCGTTGATTACGGCATTGCCAATTCGGCCGCCCGTCGTGAGTCGGGAAATCTTCATCTGCGCAAGGCTGGACGATTGCGATCCATTCAGTTTGTAGATTCCGTAGCCCGCAGCAACGACTAAGAGAACCGCTAAGAACGCAAATAACGCAAACCCTGTCTTGTGACGTTTGATTTCTGAAATCAGAACCTCAGCACTTGAAGTTGGAGGTGCGGGAGCATGCGTCGAGATTGGCTCTGCTTGTGATGCTGTTGACTTTTGCGAGCTAGCTTTAGTCTTTGTTGCCCTTAGGCTGACAGTTTCAGCCGTTGAATCGGACCACTCCGACGAACTGTTGAGTCCTTCGCGCAGCTCTTCAATCTCGATATTGACTTCTTTGATCGATTGATATCGTTCGTCAGGATCCTTTGCCAAACAACGACTCACAATCCTTTGGAGTGCCTCAGGGGCGCTGGGATTCAGATTCTTAATCAACGGCACCGCTGCATGAACGATATTGTGAAGCGAATCGAGCGCGTCCTTGCCTTCGAACGGTCTCCGACGCGTGGCCACTTCAAACAAGATGCACCCGAAGGAAAAAATATCCGACCTATGATCGATTTCGTTAACGCGACCCTGAGCCTGTTCAGGTGACATATAGCCAACTGTTCCGAGTACGGTACCTGGTTGCGAGTGCTGGAATGTCGTCAAGCCTGCGAGTCTCGCTGGGCCGAGCAGCTTCGCTAACCCAAAGTCGAGGAGCTTCGCGTGACCATCGCGCGTGATCATAATGTTGTCGGGTTTGAGGTCACGATGAACAATACCGGAGGCATGAGCCTTCGCGAGTCCTTCGGCCACGTGCTGCAAAAACCTCAAGAGTTCTCCGAGTCCCGCATTCTCGCGATCGATCTTCTCGCGCAGCGTTACGCCATCAACGAACTCCATCGCAATGAAGGGCCTGGCACCTTC
>JBKPQV010000774.1:0-9326 GCA_046734235.1 Acidobacteriota bacterium | reverse complement strand
TGGTCGTGCGTTAAAGACCGAATTGCGCAGAAATTCAAACGCATTTCCGTGGAACTGATTTGTTCCTGACTTTGTTATCACGTTTACGACGCCCCCGGCGTTCTGTCCGTATTGAGCACTGTAATTGCTCGTCTGAACGCTGAACTCCTGCAAAGCATCAGGCATGGGGAAAGGTTGGTTCACGTTTGTGTATTCATCGACATTGTTTCCGCCATCAAGTTGATAGCTAGTCTGATTCTGTCGCGAACCGTTCGTTACAAGCGCGACTGCACCAGGGAAGGTCTTCGTTGTTCCCTGGAGCGCACCGCCAGCGAACGTACCCGTTGGACTTGCGGGATTCGTTGGATAACTAGTGGTACCCGCAACAAGCAAACTTAGCTCTGCTGCGTTTCGTCCGTTGAGTGGCAACTCCGTGATGCTGCGCTGGTCAATAACCTGCTTCAGTGTGGAAGTTGTTGTATCGACCAGTTCACCTGCTGTGGTTACCGAGACAGATTCAGACACAGCTCCGACCTGCATTTGCGCGTTAGCGGTAAGGACCTGGTCCGCCAACAAGACAACGCCTTTTTGGTCGTAGGTATGGAACCCGGTGGCCTCTATAATCAAGTTGTACTCTGCAGGTCTCAAGGAACCGATTACGTAGTACCCGCTGGCGTCAGTCATTGCACTTCTGGCAAAGCCTTTTCCAGCTTCGGTCGCTGTCACTTTTGCATTAGCGATAACGGCGCCCGAAGGATCTTTTACGGTTCCCACAATGCTTCCGAAGCCCTGCCCATGAACGATTGAGCTAAAGAAAAACAATGCGCATAAGATGAAACCAACGCGCGTGAAACTGATCCAGGATTGGTGGAGTTTAGTTCGAGGTGAAAACAGGCAAGGTGCAGTGGTCCTGCCCTCTGCAGAGTCGCGCAATCGCATAAGCTCTCCTTCCGCACTAAGCTAAAGGGAGTTGGCATCGGGAATGTTGGAAGTCTGTAAAGATTGAAGCGCTGACGGAGCCACTTGGCTTCCTCGCCCAACACCTACCCTGAAACAACGAGTCAGTTCATTTGAGAATTTGAAATGCCAAAAATCACGCGTAAGACCAAAATTAGCCCTATTTGTCGGGGTTTGGCCGTTTCTATCACCACTAGCGAACGTCGTCAAGCTTTTTGTTCTAAAAAAGAACAAAATCGAGCGAATGTGACAAACGGAGCTTCGAGAATGGCTTAACCGCGAGGGACAATTAAATACGACGACTGAGAGATTGCGGGACATTGTACGCGGGCGGAGGTGCAAGACTTTTAAAGGTTCACGCGCTCACAATAGTCTACCGAGAGACCCAGGTTGTGCCGTCGGCGTACTCTAGCGCAAGGATTACGGCGCGCTCATTGAAGCCTGCCCGATTCTGTTTGCTGGGAAGTTTGATCGTTGACTTTGATCCGGTGCGTGACAGCAACTCGCTGAGAGACTTTTCTTTTCCCGGGGCAATACTTGTCTTCGTGGTGAAGAGGTAAGACATACCTTCCCGCGCCGCATCTTTCGGATCGAAGAAGTAAGCCCACTTAACACCAACGATTGTCTTGTTGCCGATGTTCATCATTGAGATTGTGAATTTGTAGTCAATGAATTCGCGGCCCCTCTCAGTCGAGGTTCGCGGGGCGGTTGCTGTAATTCCAGAGGGGTTAAGAATGTCGTTAGGACTCGACTCACCCTTTGCATTTGGGTCTGCCAGCACGCGAGTTCCCGTCGGACTGACGGCTGTAGTCGTCACCGCGATAGCACCCGATGATGCAGCCGCAAATTCTTTCGAAGGCACTTCCGCCCAGCTGAATTTTGTGATCTCCACGTCGTTAGGTTTAGCGTTTTCCATGCGAGCCACGGCACGTCGCTTGAGTTGTTGTGCCGCAGTTCTGAATTGCTGTTCTAGTGAGCTATCGAGTTCAAAACATTTCCTGAAGTCTAGTTCGGCAGCAGCTACGTCGCCGCGCATTACTTGCACCAAGCCTCTATCGCCATAAGCTTTTGCGAATTGTGGTGAAACTTCAATCGCCTTGCTGAGATCAGCGATTGCTCGATCAAGCTCACCCTGTCTGGCCAAAAGATTCCCACGATCGTCCAGAAATCGCGGCTCAGCCTTGATGGCGATGGCTTTGCTCAAATCATCGATGGCTTGATTGGGGTTACCATTACGATAATGAGCTAGACCACGGAAGTAGTAACAGAATTCCTGATCCTTGCCATTCATTTCAATCACTTTTGAAAAATCGGCAATCGCGCCTTCAAGATCATTCTTTTCGAAGCGAGCAATGCCTCTCTGAGAGTATTGGTCAGCCGATATCGGCTCTTGCGCCTGCGCTACACAAGTAAAGATAAGGAGGGTAATCAAGAGGATTGAGTAACGCATGCAGTCCTCCAGGTATGGAATCAGGAGCTCGTGGGCTGGCACCCACCCTAAACATGAAGGATCGAGGGAGCTACTCGTCTTTAAGCATACCGCGGAGTTGATCTCTAAACTCGGGAGTATTCTCATGACCGTGCACTGCTACGGCGTGAGCGACTGCAGCGTCGAGTACCTCTTCCTCGGTGCCTGACAACTTCAAAGTACATCCCTTTTCACTAGGATACTCGCGACAATCCACGGACTTCCGTTTCGCTGGAGATGGTGTTGCAGACATAACATTCTCCTTTTCTGAATGAGTGAAGCCTTTGTCCAGCTTCATATGTAAATTTGTAGGGTAGAATTTTACTCTGCTCGCTCTGAAATGACTATACGAATCTGAGGCGTTTTGGTGTTGGATGTATAGGATCCGCTGTTAGAAACTGAACTTCAGCGCAAATTGAATTAAGCGTGGGTTATTACTTGTGGAGATAATCTTACCGAAATCGCCAGGGTTACTTAATATTTGCCCGGTAGTTGGATTGAAACTCTGAACCGGAACAACATTTAGGTCACTGATTGGGTTCGCAAGATTGACGTGATTGAAAAGATTAAAAAACTCTGCGCGAAGCTCAAGATTTAGAGATTCCCGGATTGGAAAGCGTTTCGCGATACTTAAGTCCAGATTTGTCTGTGATGGTCCACGCAAAACATTCCGCCCGACATTTCCTATGTCGGTTCCGGATGCTGCGGCAGTTGCACTACCGTTTGAACTTGGGATCACTGAACCAGCCGGCACAATGGGGCGCGCGAATGCCGTAGGATTGAAGAAGTAGCCAGCAGTAACATTTCTGATCGCTGAATCTCGATTTGCACCTGGCGCCCAGTTTGGTCGCGAAAGATTGTTGTTTTGACCCAGGTAAAATGCACCGGCATTTGAATCGACGATGTCAACGGGCAAACCTGACATCGTCACCATGATCATCCCTCTCTGCCAGTTGGCAAGCAGCGCCTTAGTGCCTTTCGAGCGGTAGTTGAAGGCAAGGCTTGGCAGATCACAAAGGGCGTCAATCACGAGACGATGCGTGCGATCGAAATCCGATACGCCACGATTAGCACGCTGGTTTAGTTGGTTACCGAGAATCGTTCCCGTGTCGCCCACGGATCCCGGATTTACGATTCCAACGCTGCCCGCGCCTCCTCCAGTTCCGGAGCTGTCGTCGATTGATTTAGCGAAAGTATAAGAAGCAAGAAGTTGGAATCCGCGAGCAAACTGTCTGATGAAACTCGCTTGTAGCGAATTGTATGAAGAACTTGCCGTCGTTTGATTCTGAAAGAAGCCGGCTACATCAACACCCTGATACGGCGCTCGCAGTCGAAGATTATCAATAGTGTTTATTGTGATTGCCGTACCGGTGATTTCGTTGAAGATCGGCCGCTCGGCACTCGCAAGTATGGCTTGATTGATCGCGACTTGACGAAACAGATTTCGGCCGCGCGTTCCAACGAAAGCAACCTCAAGCAACAAGTTGTTGGTTAGTTTGCTCTCGATGCTCACGTTGTAATGTTCAAAATAGGACGTGCGTATTTTGCGATCCAGAACCGTGCCGGCGAGTGCAACGCCAGGAACAAAAGTCGGAAAGCTGCCTTGGGGCGGCGCGGGAAAATACGGATTTGCGAACGGTGCGTTCTGCTGTCTACCCAGGACGTAGAACGGTGGCGCAGAGACAGACGTCGAGACGTATTGAAACGTAGGACGAGAATGAAAGAGACCAAAACCTCCGCGAACAACCAGGGAATCGAATATTGAATAAGCCACACCGAGTCGAGGAGCAAGATTATTTCGATCTGTACCGTGGACGACATATTTGCTCACGTTTGGCACAGGAGACAAATCGTATTGCGGGTTGGCGTTCCCGGCCTGAACGAAGCCCCCGCGTGGCGGACCACTGAGTGTTCCTGCCTGATATAGAGCCGGGTCAAAAGTTGCGATCAGACCGCGCTTTTCATATGGCGGTAAGTCGAGTTCATAACGTAGACCTAGGTTGAGTGTCAGATTAGATGTGACTTTCCAGTCGTCCTGGAAGAAAGCGTTATAGTCGATTGCTCGTTGTTTCCGATCGCCGATGCCACTACCAAAAATCGAAGTTGAGCTAATTCCTATCAGAAAGTTATTAAAGGTTGCGAAGTCTATTTGGCCGCGATTGAATTGCTGTTGCACAAAGTCGACCTCGTTGAAGCGAACCTCCCCGCCTAATCGGATTAAGTGAGAACTGTGCGTTACGGAAAAAGTGTCTGAAAGTGTTCCTACCCATGGAACAGCGTTGACTATCGTGTTTTGTGTTCCCACAATCACGCCACCTGCTGCTGGATTTATCCGGATAAGGCCAAGGCCAGGGTAGAGATTTGCATTTGAGCGGTTGATGCCAAGGTCTGTGTCTTTCACGCGCTCCGACGGCGTTATGAGATTTTGGTGGAGGTTGTAGCCGAGACGCAGTTCGTTGAAGACTCGCTGGCTGAAATTGTGTACATCCTGCACTGAGAAGATTCTGACATTGTTTTCTTCGTTTGTGCCAAAACCGGGAACATTTGGGCCAGTTCCACGAAAGCTAGGTAGCGCAAAAAATGCAGGAGCGTTTGCGAAGAAGAATTTTGCCGCCAACCAATTCTTCTCACTGAGTCGATAATCGATATTGGCGTTGAATTGATTCTCCTTAAATTGAGAAATGGCTGAACCGGAATAACGACCGTTCGCACGCGGTGTGGGAATCAAGAATTGCCCGTTCTCCAACTTCACATTTAATAGATTTAACGCAACGGAATTAATCGACATCACAGGCTGACCATTTAGCGTTGGTTTGAAGGTGTTGAGAAGATTTTGTTCAGAGCGATCATTAGTTAGACCTGGTGCGACCAGGACACTTGATGACACACTGTTTAGAATTGATCCGCCATTGCTCTCGCGAGTTCCCTGGTAAGAGGTGAAGAAAAATGCCTTCTCGTTTTTGATAGGACCACTAAATGTTCCGCCAAATGTATTCCGCTTCAATACTGGTCTGCTAACACTTGCAGCTTTCAGGAAAGGATTGTTTGCGTTTAGCGCGTCGTTGCGAAAAAATTCGTACACAACGCCATGAAAAGAGTCGCCTCCACTCTTCGTGACTATCTGAACATTGCCTCCACCTGATCGGCCAAACGAGGCGTCGTACAGAGAAGTCAGCACCTTGAACTCTTGAATAGTTTCCGGAGCAGGGACCGCTACGTTAACGGCCGATCTCGTTCCCATCGTATTGGCGTCAACACCGTTGAGTTGAATGTTGTTTTGTGTCATTCGCGCGCCATTAACAGAGATCGTTTGCGTATTGCGCCCGACCCCTGTGCCGTCAGGAAGATAGCCCGCTACTCCCGGTGACAAGCTGAGGATTTGAGTGTAGTTCCGTGTTGCCAGCGGCAGTTCGGTGATTTGGTGCGAATCAATAACGCGACCTAGTTGGGCTCCGTTTGTCTGGATCAGCGATCTAATAGTTACTACCAACGGATCGGTCCCGGATAATTCTAAGAGAACATCGAGTCGAACTGTTTCTGTGACGCTTACTTGAAGTGCATAGAGCGAAGGCGCGAAACCCTTTGCAGACACCTTTACCTGATACGATCCAGGCGGTAACAGTGGTACCGCAAAGTGTCCTTGAGGGTCAGTAATTGTTGTGCGTATTGCAGAATTCAACTTACTCGCTACCCGCACCTCAGCCCCAACAATTAAGGCGCCTCTCTGATCGCTGACGACGCCTTCTATGCGTCCTGTGGTTGGACCTTGAGCTTGTAGAGGTATCGATAACAGTCCGGTGAGTCCTAACAACAGAAGGAACACAACAAGTCTGCGTATGCTCAACTGTTTCCTCCTCCAGCAGTTGAAGGGGAAACTGTGGTAAAGGTTAATTTTGAAGATAACGCGTTCAAAGAGTTGCGCGATAATGTTCCCACTGGTCCTTTAGCCTGGCCATTAGCCTCATGAATCGCTCATCCTTCCGAACGTTATTGAGGTTTGGATCCTTCTCAAACAATGGGTAACAAGGGAACCCATCATCCGCTGCATCTTGTAACCAATCAACTGCCTCGCGAGGCCTGTTAAGCAACGCATATGCAGAAGCGATTGCATAGGCAGTATGGTGAAAATGGGTAGCCCGACTAAGGACCGGCCCCTGATGATGCTGCCCTAATTCGATTGCCTTCTTGATCTTTTCCTCCGCAGTACGCTCGTCGCCGATAGAAGCCGCGAATAGAGCCTGCATGCCGGTTAAGAACCCTCCCTCGTCACGAGGCGAGTTCTTCAGCGCAGTTTCAATTCTGGCTGCAGCTTCTTCTCGTCTACCAAGTTGAAATAAGGCCCACGCAGTTTGATAGGCCCACAGTTCAGGGTTGAACTTACTAGAATCTCCGAAAGCAACCAACGCCTCTGAGTATTTACACTGATAGAGAAGATTGACGCCGACACGAAAACGCGCACCGATGTTTTGCGGCTTGATATCAACAGCTTTTTGAATCTCTTCGCCTCCCTTGTCCAGTAGACCGATGTGATTGTAGACATTCGCGATAAAATGATGTGCCTCATCCGAATTGGGATTCAAAGCGAGCGTGCGACGAAACTCCTGGATGGCCTTCTCGTGTGCAAATCCACCTGAGCGCCATAGAAGCTGACCGTTGGCGAGATGGGCCTCCGGCAAATCCGGGTCGAGCGAGAATGCTTTGTTTACTGCAGCGGAAGCCTTCTCCTCCCATATTTGCTCAAACGGTCTCACTGTCACGGCCCTCGTGGCATATACGCTGGCGAGTTGGGCATAAGCCGCTCCGAATTCCGGATCTGCTTTAACCGACTGTTCCAGGAGTTCGATTGCGGCGAGGTTGTCCACATCGTTCTGGGCCCACGTATGGGGTTTTGCTTTCCAATAGTAATCGAGGGCTTCAGGTTTGATAGGACGTGGTGTTTGATGTTCCTGCATACGCAACTTAAGACGGAGGCCCTTCGCTACCTCTTGCGCAACCCGATCCTGCATGTCGAATAGATCGGATGGGTTGATGTCTCGTGTATCACTCCATAACGAGATTCCATCCTGTGTTCTAATGAGATTGAAATTCAGGCGCCACTGGTTATTGGCACGTTGGATCGTACCTTCGAGTATAGCGTCAACCTCCAGCTCTCTTCCCGCATCGATTGGGTTGATATCCTGCGTGGCATACTTCGTCACCGAGCCACTTTGGCGCACAATCAAATCCTCGATCTGACTGACTCTCGTAATAATCGTATCGGCCAGGCCTATCCCAACGTAGTCGTCGTCTTTTTTATCAAGTGACTTTAGCGGCAACACCGCAAGGGATCTAATAGAAGAAGATGCTACCGATCCTCGACTTCCCTTAAGGAACATTCCGTAAATAAGACTCGCAATTCCCAAAAGAACTAAGACCACGATCGCCAACCTTTGAAGGGGCAGCAGGCGTCTATTGCGCTCGATTATTACGGGGTTTTGATTATCGATCTGCGACTGGACACCACCGAGTGTTTGAGACTTTGCTTTTCCGTCGGCTGAGGATTGGCTTACTTCACGCACCTCTCCGATAAACCTGTAGCCTCGTTTTGGTACCGTTTCGATGTATAGATGCTCGTCTGGTTTCTCACCGAGCGCGGTCCTTAGAGTGGAAATATTTCGCGTTAGGTTTCCTTCCTCAACAAAGCTATCAGGCCAGACAGCTTTCATCAGCTCATCCTTGCCAACGAGGTGGCCGTTGTTCTCGACCAGCAGCTTTAGGATCTCGAAAACCTTTGGAGTGAGGGGGACCGGTTGTCCCTCACGTGACAGGGTATGTTCCGCCGGATCCAAGAGGAACGGTCCAAATTCGTAGCACTGTTGTTCCGGCCTGCTTAACACGACACGAAGATTCCGAGTTCTTTCCGAGTTCTTTCCGACTTTTCGAAGGACGGCTCGATGAACCTTGACTAGTTTCGGCTCAGCAAGAGCCGTGAGTGAGTTCTAGTAACCGAGTTTCAGAACGCTCGACGTGACTGGGCCCATCTTAACGCGGCTCTTGCGTAGAAACAATGGACCTAGCACCGCGAAGCCGGCTCCATTTTGACTTCACCTGAACCAAAAGGAGTAAGAACGAAATGAAAAACTCAATCGGGAATCTACTAGCAGCCTTCGGTGTCCTCGTCGGACTATTTTCACTCACAATCAACGCCCAACAATTCTCAGATTGGTCCTCTCCAGTGAACCTTGGGCCAGCAATCAACTCGGTTGCCAATGATCAGCACCCAACAATTTCCAAAGACGATCTGACCATGATCTTTGTCTCAGACCGGCCAGGGACTGCAGGGGATTTCGACCTCTATGTAAGTCAACGCGACTCAACAGAGGATCCCTGGCAGCCGGCTATCAATCTGGCAATTCTCAACACCCCATTCCGCGAATTCGCCCCAGAACTGTCCACCAATGGACACTGGCTCTTCTTTCACAGCAATCGGCCTGGTGGTTGCGGCAATACAGACATCTATGCAGCCTACCGCAGCAAAAAACGAGACGACTATACGTGGGAGACGCCTATCAACCTGGGCTGCACTCTCAACACACCGTTCCAGGATGCTGGTCCAACTGTTTTTCAGGATCCAGATGGCGGCGTCTTCACGATGTATCTCAACCGTAACCTCAATCTTCCCCCTGACAATGAAGGCAACGATATCTATGTCAGCACTTGTTCCGTACCCGACCTGGACTCTTGCAACCGTAACCAACTTTGGACCGCTGCCACAATTGTGTTTGAGCTAAGCAGTCCAGTGCGCGACACGAGAACTGCCATTCGGCGACGCGACGGACTGGAAATGATTATCACTTCAAGCAGAGTTGGGGGTTGCGGCTCGCAGGATCTTTGGAGTTCAACTCGGCCTACAACAGCCGATCCATGGTCCATACCTGTGAAC